>NZ_JABXWS010000182.1:0-233 GCF_015594425.1 Novosphingobium sp. HR1a | reverse complement strand
CTGACCGCGCAGGGCGAGACGATCGGCCTGCTGGTGCTGGAGAACCTGGCTGCCGACCACGGGCCGGACGAGTCCACCGGCGTCTACATCGAACTGATGTCCGAGACGGTCGGGCTCGCGCTCGCCAACCTGAACTTGCGCGACGTGCTTCACGAAAAGGCGCTGTTCGACCCGCTGACCGGCCTGCGCAACCGGCATGAGCTGGACGACACCTTGCGCCGTCTGGTCGCTAC
>NZ_JABXWS010000181.1:0-239 GCF_015594425.1 Novosphingobium sp. HR1a | reverse complement strand
AGGGCGACGCTCTATCCGCTTGATGGCGTGACCGCGCCGTTCATAGGGTTCTGGCTGAGTTTCGCCGTCTGGTTCCTCACCGGAGCATGCTGCGCGTGGCGGGCAGGCGCAGATGAGACGTCGCCCCGGACTTGATCCGGGACCGGTGGCGGTCTTTAGGTGAGACCGGGCTGCGCGCGCGGCAAGGTGGGTCGTTCACGGCCAGCGGTTCCGGGTCAAGCCCGGGACGACGGGAGATT
>NZ_JABXWS010000179.1:0-245 GCF_015594425.1 Novosphingobium sp. HR1a | reverse complement strand
TGCTCGTGGAGGCCGCTGCTGCGATGGGGATTTTCGATGCTTCGCAACTTTACGGAGGTGCGGTTCCAGCGCGCTTCGTGGCCACCAAAGTCATTACGCACGGATTGCCGTTCCAAGGTGCGCAGGCGCCGCCCGAATGGTCGCACGCGCTCGGCGGCAAACTGGGTGACGCGGTTCTGCGCGGCTTTTCGGTTTTCTCCCGCGCGGATGCATCCGCTGCCGGCCGGCTTCTGCTCGATCACGGG
>NZ_JABXWS010000177.1:0-257 GCF_015594425.1 Novosphingobium sp. HR1a | reverse complement strand
GGCTGCAGATCCGCATCGGCGGGCGCTTCGACCACCTGACGCTGGAAACCGACAATCGCCTGACCAGCCAGAACAGCCGCCGCAAGCGCAGCCGCTTCAGCCCGCAAGCCGGCGTGGTCTACGAACTGAGCGATCCGGTGACGATTTACGCCGCCTATGGGCAGGGCTTCCGGGCCAATGTCGGCACCAATGTCAACGGGCAGATCTTCGATCCCGAAAACAGCGAATCCTTCGAGGCAGGTGCCAAGCTGAGCCTG
>NZ_JABXWS010000176.1:0-259 GCF_015594425.1 Novosphingobium sp. HR1a | reverse complement strand
TCGATCCGCGTGCCATCCACATGGCCTACGTGCAGCTGTCGCTGCTTCATATTCCTGCCCGCCTCGTCGTTGGCGATGCCCTTTCCGGGGAAATCCGCGAGCAGTGGTTCACACCGGCTCACATCCTCGGAGGCTGGACAGCGCGGCTTGCCACGGCACCCAAAGGCAAAACCACGATCGCCACGATCACGTCGGATCAGCCTGTCGAAGCAGGCGGTTCGGCTTCGCAGGATCGTGAAAAGGCAAAGCCATGCGATCC
>NZ_JABXWS010000175.1:0-259 GCF_015594425.1 Novosphingobium sp. HR1a | reverse complement strand
TTGCAGCGGCGCCCAGCCATTGGGAGCATCCCACTGTTGGCCGGTGCGCAGGATCGTCGTTCGGATGCCGCCTTCGCCCAGAAGTGCGCGCCGCGTGGTTGCGGCGATGGCCGTGGTCTGCGCGGGGGACGCCATGCCGACGAAGAGCGGAAACAGCGTGGCGGACGACTGGACGCTGCCTGGCGTGCTCTCGTCGAGAAGCCAGTCGGCGAACCGCCGCTGGCGGCTCTGCCACATGTATCTGTCGATGGCGCCTTTG
>NZ_JABXWS010000173.1:0-369 GCF_015594425.1 Novosphingobium sp. HR1a | reverse complement strand
TGTTCGCAGCACGACCCGAAGGCCGCCAACCGCAAACACCGAACTCCGGGAGCCGATACCTGCACTATGTAAAACGTATGGTTACGTTAGGACATATGCAGCATCGGCTTGCTTTAAACTGGTACCCGTGGCCCAAAGACCCACGAGACCAGGCGCCGTCGCCCACATGTCCCTTCATCATAAACCTACAATGTCAAAGAACCACCAGACAACAAACCCGGACAACCCGTCGTCCCCGGCTTTAACCTCGGAGAGCTTGGTGCCCGTCAGTGCTTGGCGACCGATGCAAAACCGTGTGGTCCGCTGCGGTGAACGGGCCTCTAAGGCCACCAAGTGAGTCGGTCAAACACTAATTTCAAAAAAAGTTCA
>NZ_JABXWS010000172.1:0-375 GCF_015594425.1 Novosphingobium sp. HR1a | reverse complement strand
GCCTGATCACTCAGACATCGAGAGAAATGGTGAAGGTGGGTTTCCCCATTCGGAAATCGTCGGATCAAAGCCTGCTCACGGCTCCCCGACGCTTATCGCAGCGTGCCACGTCCTTCATCGCCTGTACATGCCAAGGCATCCACCAGATGCTCTTACCTCACGCTTGAGAATCCACACCATCAACGACAACCCTGCATAGAGGTTACGTTGTATTCAGGTGCGGACGATTAATCTCAGCCAGATGTAAATCTGTATGTTGCGCGTCATATTGTACCCACTACGTCAGCAGGTACGACGCGCCACGGCATCGATTAAAAAACCCATTCACAATGTCAAAGAAGTGCAGGCAAATCCTGCGTAACCGGTCTTGCGACC
>NZ_JABXWS010000171.1:0-376 GCF_015594425.1 Novosphingobium sp. HR1a | reverse complement strand
TCATTGGCGAACCAACGGTCGAGAGAAATGGTGAAGGTGGGTTTCCCCATTCGGAAATCGTCGGATCAAAGTTTGCTCACAACTCCCCGACGCTTATCGCAGCGTGCCACGTCCTTCATCGCCTGTACATGCCAAGGCATCCACCAGATGCTCTTACCTCACGCTTGAGAATCCACACCATCAACGACAACCCTGCATAGAGGTTACGTTGTATTCAGGTGCGGACGATTAATCTCAGCCAGATGTAAATCTGTATGTTGCGCGTCATATTGTACCCACTACGTCAGCAGGTACGACGCGCCACGGCATCGATTAAAAAACCCATTCACAATGTCAAAGAAGTGCAGGCAGATCCTGCGTAACCGACCGTTAGGTC
>NZ_JABXWS010000169.1:0-399 GCF_015594425.1 Novosphingobium sp. HR1a | reverse complement strand
TTTGTTGAAAACATTTTTGAAAATTGGCTGTTGACCGAATCAGAAGCCCCCCTTAGAGGCCGCTTCACCGCAGCGGAGCACGCTTCTGCTACGGTCGCCAACACAGACGGACAGCTAGTTCCCCCGATCGCAAGAACGAGGGATGCTTGGTTGTCCGGATTTACTGTTCGGCGGGGCTGGCCCGCAAGGCTGGTTCGTTCTTTGACATTGTAGGTTTAGATGAAGGGACATGTGGGCGACGGCGCCTGGTCTCGTGGGTCTTTGGGCCACGGGTACTAGTTTAAAGCAAGCCGATGCCAATACATGTCCTAACGTAACCATACGTTTTACATAGTGCAGGTATCGGCTCCCGGAGTTCGGTGTTTGCGGTTGGCGGCCTTTGGGTCGTGCCGTATTCGC
>NZ_JABXWS010000166.1:0-415 GCF_015594425.1 Novosphingobium sp. HR1a | reverse complement strand
GTCGAAAAGCAAGGTGAAAGCGATCGAACGCATTCGGAGATTCAGGCTTGGCTTCGCGATATAGGGCGCGCGTTGGGCTATGATGTCTGGATTGCCGCTAATGATCGGGGACGTCTTTATGACGGGGTGCGCTTAGGGGAGGGGTGCCTTGAAAGCCTGCCGGCGTCGATTGCCACGTCGACCGGCGGCGACGCCATTCGCCTGATCGACGTGCTGTGGTTTGACCGGGACAGCGATCGGGTCGCAGCCGCATTCGAGGTGGAGCACTCGACCTCGATTTATTCTGGCATCGTTCGCATGCTCGACCTGGCGCTGAGCGGGAGCGAACTGCATGCCGCCGCCGGGCTGTTTCTGGTCGCCCCTGACGCCCGCGAGGGCGACGTGCGGGCGCAACTGGCGCGGCCCGCCTTTAGCC
>NZ_JABXWS010000163.1:0-476 GCF_015594425.1 Novosphingobium sp. HR1a | reverse complement strand
GCTTCGTACTACGAGTAGTAGGACGTACGTACCGACCGACGGCGACCGAACTAGGTACGGGACCGGGCCGGGACGTACTACTAGTCGACCGACCCGGACCGGAACGGACCGAACCTAACGGGTCGGGACTACTACCCGGACCCCGGTCCTCGGCCCGGCCCGACGACGGAACGTAACCGTACCGGAAGTACGTACGGGTACCGGTTCCCTTCCTTACCCGGTACGGGAAACCGGAAACCGGCCGACGGACGGTCGGTCGGGGTCGTAAGGTAACGTCGACGGACGTACGTCCCGAACCTAAATTCGGTCCGGGGCCCCGGGGCCCCGGGCCGGTCCGTCGGCCCGACCGTTACGGTTACGGAAGTACTACTACCGTTAACGTTAAAACTTTAACCGTTTACGTTAAGTACGACTAACTAACTTAATTTAACGTAAACGGTTAAAGTTTAACGTAACGGACCGGGACCCGGGACGGG
>NZ_JABXWS010000162.1:0-496 GCF_015594425.1 Novosphingobium sp. HR1a | reverse complement strand
TGGTTGCGGGGGTAGGATTTGAACCTACGACCTTCAGGTTATGAGCCTGACGAGCTACCGGGCTGCTCCACCCCGCGTCACCATATGGGCTGGTTTTCAGCCCGGGAGTGTTTTGTTTGTCCATTCCGGCGTTGCCGGCGTGGAGGGGCGGGGTTCTCCATCCCGCCTGGCGGCTGCGTCTTTTGGGGACGCAAAAAGGGGGCTTTTGGCCCCCTTGTTTCGTTTGTCATTGTGATGGGTTTTTTATCTAGCGTTTGTGCGCCGGCTTCAATGCCTGGCGACGTCCTACTCTTCCGGGGCTTGAGCCACAGTACCATTGGCGCTGTCAGGTTTCACGGCCGAGTTCGAGATGGGATCGGGTGGGTCACTGACGCTATGGTCACCAAGCAATGGAGCCGGCGCATGAACGCTAGAGGTTTTTAATCGATGTATCCCGTGCGTATTTCAGATGTTTCTGGCTGATTTATCGTCCGCCATCTAACGTTGCTCTGCTGTT
>NZ_JABXWS010000160.1:0-513 GCF_015594425.1 Novosphingobium sp. HR1a | reverse complement strand
TCGTGGCGGAAGCGATGCGGGCCTACGCCGAAGAGACCAACCGGCTGAACCGCGAGCGCCGTTCGATGCGCGACGCCTGGAACGCAGAGTTCAAGAAAGTCCTGAAGGATATCGATCAGATCATCGATGCGATCACGGAAGGGATGTTCCATCCCTCCATGAAAGACAAGATGACGGCTCTGGAAGCTCGCAAGGCTGAACTGAGCGTGCTGCTGAGCGGCAAGCCGGATACGAAGCCCGACATCCTGCCCAGCGCAGCAGGCATCTATGCCCAAAAGGTGAGCGCACTCAACGACGCACTGGATCAGCCTGACGAGCGACATGACGCTTCCGAAGCCTTGCGCCAGCTCATCGAGAAGATCGTCCTGACACCAGGCCCGGAGCGCGGAGAAATCTTCGCTACGCTGCACGGCGAGCTCAACACGATTCTGCGCTGGGTCGAGCATCAGGCAGCCGACCGGAATGCGAAGAGTGGCCACGCAAAAGCTGGAAATATGGGAATGTCGGTATCGG
>NZ_JABXWS010000155.1:0-636 GCF_015594425.1 Novosphingobium sp. HR1a | reverse complement strand
AAATAGCCCGCTTGCGGCTGCGAGCGGCTTCGTCGAGGTCGACGAGACTACGCTGCGGCACAAGCGATTTGAAAACATCTTTGGCCTTGGCGATGCCGCTGGCACCAGCAACGCCAAGACCGCCGCTGCTGCTCGCGTCCAGGCGCCCGTGGTCGCAGTCAACGCGCTGGCCGCGCTCGACGGCAGACCCCCCGTTGCCGATTATAATGGTTACGGCTCATGCCCGCTCACGGTCGAACGCGGTAAGATCGTCCTCGCCGAGTTCGGCTATGGCGGAAAGCTGCTGCCCAGCTTCCCATCCTGGCTGCTGGACGGAACGCGTCCGACGCGCACCGCGTGGTTCCTGAAAGAGCGGATGCTGCCCCCGATCTACTGGCAGGGCATGCTGAAAGGCCGTGAGTGGATGGCCGCTCCACACGAGATCGGCAAGGCGGCATGATCCTCGAACCAATCCAGTATCTGCTTGGCGCCTTGTCCGGCAGCCTGGTCGGATTCACCCTCGGGCTCGTCGGTGGCGGTGGCTCGATCCTCGCCGTGCCGCTCATGGTGTATCTGGTGCGCGTTCCCGACGCGCACCTCGCCATCGGTACGAGCGCGTTTGCCGTGGCGGCCAATGCCGCGACCGGTCTGATCGGT
>NZ_JABXWS010000150.1:0-970 GCF_015594425.1 Novosphingobium sp. HR1a | reverse complement strand
ATTGGTGCTCAAGGCGTTGACGCAGGACAAGTTCCGATGGCCCAAACGAGCGGAAACGGTGGTGGCGCTCACCGCGGAGCAATTGCGATGGCTGCTCGACGGGATCGATATTGACGCGATGGTCCCTCATCCGGTGCGGCAATATCAGTTTGTCGGTTGAAGGCCGTTGACGCGGGAACGGGCTTTCGATTCAAGACTGCGATGGATCGAGGCGGCGTCCCCACTATTGCGGAATTGATGGCGCTTCTGGCGACGAAAGCCGCTGAAGTCGAGGCATTGGCGGCCGAGAGAGACTCTCTTGCCCGGCGCATCCTGAAGCTTGAGGAGGAACTGGCGCTGGCGCGGTTGCACCGCTTTGCGCCGCGCAGCGAAAAGCACCTGGATCGTGTCTTCAATGAAGCCGAGCAGGCCTTCCTGGAGGACGATACCGACGATGGACACGACGACGTCGATGAGCCGGTCGCCGCCGATCTTCCCGACACGGGATTGCCGGAGGCGAGAAAGCCAGAAGGGAAGAAGCGCGGGCGCAAGGCACTTCCTGCCGACCTGCCGCGCCAGCGCGTCGAGTATGACCTCGCCGACGACCAGAAGGTCTGCCCGTGCTGCAGCGAACGGATGCATCGCATGGGGGAAGTGGTAACCGAGCAGCTTCACATCGAGGTGAAGGCCACGGTTCTTCAGAATGCCCGCGCCAAATATGCATGCCGCAATTGTGACCGCACCGGGATCGCCACGCCGATTGTCATTGCGCCGATGCCCGCACAGCCCTTGCCGGGCAGCATTGCCACGGCCTCGACGCTGGCCTTTGCCCTTGTTCATAAATACGTCGATGGCACACCGCTGTATCGTCTGGCGCAAACCTTCGAGCGCGCAGGGGTACCTGTCAGCCGCGGTGCACTGGGCCGTTGGGTGATTGCTTCGAGCGAGAGGCACCTGCATCGCATCTTTGACGCCCTGAAGTTGCGGCTTC
>NZ_JABXWS010000147.1:0-1120 GCF_015594425.1 Novosphingobium sp. HR1a | reverse complement strand
ATGCCTGGGTGCGGATATTCCTCCCCGGCTCGGGATGGGTGGAGTTCGATCCCACCAACGGCATCATCGGCAATCGCGGCCTGATCCGCGTTGCCGTGGCCCGCGATCCCTACCAGGTTCTGCCATTGTCCGGCACGTGGTTCGGACTTCCGGCGAGCTTTCTGGGCATGGACGTCACCGTCGACGTGCGTCGTGCTGACCCCGATCAGTTCCCCTCAAGCGGCCATGGCGCCGTCAACAGCCGCCTTGCCGGCGCCTCAGGAAAGTAACCCTCATGCTGATCCGCTGCGGATATGACATACGCTTCGAGACCGAGACGAAAACTGCGATGATGGCGATGCTGAGCCTGCATCCCTCTCGCCATCAGGACCTGCGTTCACCGCAGCGTCTGCTGGCCGAACCCGATATCCCGCTCTATCATTTCGAGGATGGTTTCGGGAATATCGCAACCCGCCTGACCGTACCCCCGGGGGGCGTAACCCTGTCATGCGACTTCATCATCGAGGACAATGGAGAGCCTGACATGCGCCCTGGCAATGCGCCGCAAATGGCAGTGGAAGATTTGCCCGACTTTGTCATGCCGTTCCTCCTTGCCAGCCGTTACTGCGAAACCGACCGGCTGATGGACGTGGCCTGGAGCAATTTCGGGCACTATCTCTCCGCCCGCGACCGTGTGGATGCCATCGTTGATTTCGTCCATGACCACATCGAGTTCGGCTACCACCACGCCCGGCCGGACAAGACCGCCTGGAACGGCTACCAGGAACGGCAGGGCGTGTGCCGCGATTTCGCTCACCTTGCGATTACCTTGTGCCGGTGCATGAACATTCCGGCGCGCTACTGTACGGGTTATCTGGGCGACATCGGAGTGCCGCCGGTGGACGCGCCGATGGACTTCAGCGCCTGGTTCGATGTCTACATCGACGGCAGCTGGTACACGCACGATGCGCGCCACAACAAGCCGCGCATCGGCCGCGTCCTGATGGCGCGTGGGCGGGACGCTACCGACGTTGCTCTGACTACCGCATTCGGGCAGGCGGAACTGAAACGGTTCGACGTTTATGCTGCGGAGGTCGAATCCACTGAGCGAGCCTGACGTCAATCAACTGTGACGGCTTGT
>NZ_JABXWS010000146.1:0-1188 GCF_015594425.1 Novosphingobium sp. HR1a | reverse complement strand
GGGTTCTTCAGGATCGAAATGACGCTCCGATAGCGAAGCGGCACCCAATCGAAGGACACTCTTTTGCGCCCGTCAGAAGGACGGGGGAAATGGAAATTGTCCGTGGTGAGCGAAATCAGCACCTGGCGGGCGCTACCAAGCTCGCGGAAGCGCGAAAAGATAAGGCGGATAGCCTCCTGCACCCGAAGGTCAGGATCAAGCCCCAGACCATAATCGCGGTGCCAGATATAGCCGATCGGAACACTGAGGCGCAGTTCCCCCCGTCGTGCTTTAGCGCGCGCCGCGTCGAGCATGCGCGTTCGCAAAATGCCGAGCTCAAACTCGCTGATGCTGCCCTTCATGCCCAACAACAAGCGATCATTCGGTCGACAAGGATCATACACGCCATCGAGATCGATCACGCGCGCTTCCACCAGGCCGCACAGTTCCAGGAGGTGATGCCAGTCTCGACCATTACGGGAAAGGCGCGATGCATCCAGGCACAGCACCGCGCCGACCATACCTGTGCACAGGCCGCTCACCAGTCGTTCGAAACCAGGGCGGTCGGCAGCGCCACTGGCGGTACGGCCGAGGTCATCGTCGATCACTTCGACATCACGGAACCCCCAGCGGCGCGCAACATCGACAAGTTCATATTGACGCCGCTGGCTCTCCAGGTTGTTCTGGACCTGGCCCGGGGTGGACTGCCGAACGTAGACGACAGCTTTGCGATTAAGCACCGTGGCCGGAATGAGATTATTGCCCGTCATCGCTCGGCTCCTTCGCCGCGACGCCGGCCGCCGCCATCAGGAGGGTCGCCAACTTGGCGACAACCGTGCTGCGTTCCGCGTCGGTCAGGCCCCGAATCTGCGGCATATCGAGCGGCATGCTCAACTGACGGGCCAGCATCGGTAACGTCGAGGGTGGTGGTAATGCCTTCACAGGGCGCCTCCTGGATGGGGGTGAGACCATCCGACGAAGTCTGCCTGAAACCGCGATCGGTAAGCAGTCTATGAAGCTCCACGAGGCCAGTCACCGCAATCCGCGGTTCGCCCATCGCCATACCAGCGCAAAACGCCCTATCCAGCATCCACTCCGAAACCTGAATGATCTCGCCCGGCCTGATCTCTACCCGGACAATCGCACCACTGGCCCGATCCTCGCGGCCTTCATACCGAAAACGGCCGCCGTAATATGGATGCCAACGGT
>NZ_JABXWS010000137.1:0-1411 GCF_015594425.1 Novosphingobium sp. HR1a | reverse complement strand
CCTGACGATCAGCGAGATCGCGCAGAAGCTGGGCCGCTCGATCAGCGAGGTGTTCCGTATCATCATCGTGATGGAGCGGCTCGGCTGGCTGGCCAAGGATCCGGTGAACGATCGCTACACCGTGACGTACCGCGTGCTTGACGTGGCGTTCCGCGCTACGCCCGCGCAGACGCTCAGCAACGTCGCGGCTCCGGTAATGTACGAACTGTCGAGTGCCACTAATCAGTCGTGTCATCTCGTCGTCGAAACCGGCGGGCGTGCCACGGTGATCCACCGACAGGAGAACATGGGCCCCGTAGGTTTCGGCATTCGCCTGGGCACCGTGGTCGATCTGGTGACCAGTTGCTCTGGCCACGTGCTGCTTGCCTTCGCTGCGCAGGATCGACGGGCTAAGGTTATTTGCAGCCTGGGTATCGCGCTCGATTTTCAGACGCGGCTGGAGCAGCGCTTGGATGCGGTGCGACTGCAAGGGTACGAGATGCAACCTAGCGCCCGCACTGCCGGAGTGACCGACATCAGCTTTCCGGTGTTCGGCTTCGATGGTCATGTCTGCGCAGCGCTGACGGTTCCATTCCTCGTCACGATCGACGGATCGCAAAAGACTGGCTTGGAGGAAACGCGCGAAGTCCTTGGCCGGGCGGCGCTCGACATTTCCGCTGGGTTGGGCTGGTCACAATATAAGTAAATTTGTTGCTACCAAAGGGCTTCAGCGGTGACAGTTGGAAATATGGCACACTGGACCAGCGTTTTGTCACCTTTACCGCTCGGTTACAGAGTTTGCAGGGTGCGGAGCGCCCTTCCGATCATGAGTCTTCTTTAAAAGCAGGCTATCCACGACATTCCACTCTTATGTTCGTTTTCAAGAGCCTTCGGCATGATGATGTCCTTTCCGCCCGAGATGACGAAATCCAATTTGTGAAGTTCATGTGCAGAGTAGGGAGCAGGGCTTTCGACGACGGTTGGCATACTCTTATGCGCGGGTTGGCTACCGCATATCCGTATGTTCGTCTGGGGCTGCCTCTGTCTAGAATCGGGCAT
Source organism: Novosphingobium sp. HR1a (assembly GCF_015594425.1). Taxonomy (NCBI): domain Bacteria; kingdom Pseudomonadati; phylum Pseudomonadota; class Alphaproteobacteria; order Sphingomonadales; family Sphingomonadaceae; genus Novosphingobium; species Novosphingobium sp. HR1a. The sequence continues at coordinate 373 of NZ_JABXWS010000137.1, read as the reverse complement.
AGACTTTTAGTCCGCCACATAGTGGGTACGAGGATTCCCCACCGGGGCCCTGCTCCCAACTTTGCACATCAAGCAGATGATGACGCTGGTTCTTGCTCCTTTCTCGTGACCGTTTACCGATGATGAGCCTTCATGCCTCAGCGGTGGGAGCCACCTCTTGCCCGATTGCCCAGAGGAAGGCGGCCATCTCCCGCGCGATTGCTGTGACCGCGACGGTCTTAAGCTTCCCGGCCTGGATCAGCTTTCGATAACGTGCGCAGAGCCTGATTTGCCCTTTCCATGCGATCTCGCGAACGGAGCGTGGTAGCCCTTCCAACCGTGCCTGGATCGTCTGGCTCACCCGGGCGGGAAAGCGGTAGGTCCATGCGCCTTT
>NZ_JABXWS010000134.1:0-1618 GCF_015594425.1 Novosphingobium sp. HR1a | reverse complement strand
CGCTGACACCGCCTCGCGCTGATCTACGCGCCGGACTGATGAGCGCGCATGCGCCCGCACCCGGACGTTACTATCCATCCTTGCGCACGAAGAGGCGGGGCGGTCCGATGAGGGCCGCCCCGCAGTTTGGAGAGGATGCTCCTTGGGGGAGGAGCGCATCCGATATCTCCTGTAGTCGCCGTTCTTGAAACTGCACCGTATGCCGCGTGGCAGAATACATCAGCATGTCGCTTAAACTACCCGGATCGGTAAGTGTTGCCAGATCGTCTATGATATGATGCAGGTGTGCCATACTGTTGTATGTTGAATGCCAAACGACATCAAAGGATTTGCGTATATGGTATGCACATCCGCTAGTATTATTCGTGACTACAGGGCGGTGAACTAGAAACTTGCAACCGATTACGGTGCTATTAGGAGTTTCTCATGTCACAGAAGATAATGGCCAGTGCGGTCACGATCGGCGTCTGCCTGCTCGCGTCACCTGCGCTCGCTCAGTCCGAGGAGGCGTTCGTCGGGCCTCGCGTCACGATCGTCGGCGGATGGGACCGCATCGATCATGACGGCGAGAATGGTTCGGGGTTCGTCTATGGCGGCAACGCCGGATATGACATCGCCATCGGACGCGCGCGTCTGGCGCCTGAAGTCGAGGTGACCGGGACGACCCAGAAGTCCTGCTTCAACGAGAGCAACGGCCGGCGGTGCGAACGCGGCGACCGTGATTTCTATGTCGGTGGTCGCGTCGGCTACGTCATCGCGCCGAGCGTCCTCCTCTACGGAAAGGCGGGCTACACGAACGGCCGGTTCAGCGACCGGTTCACCCGCGTGGCCGGCGGAACAACCACGCAGATCGATCGCCACGACGACCGCTCGGGCTTCAGGCTCGGCGCGGGCGTCGAATACGCGGTTGCTGAGCACTTCTTCGTCACTGGCGAATACCGCTATTCGAACTACTCCGGGGGCTTCTCGCGCAACCAGATCTTGGGCGGCGTCGGCTTCCGTTTCTGATCGGCCGGTGCGGGCGGAGGGGCGGGGTAGCCCTTCTACCCGTATCGCCATACCCGGGTATGTCTTGTCGCAATAACGCTTCAACCGGAAGTTGCAGCCATCGTGGTCCAGGCATCTTCCATGTGGGCGCCGCCATGATCGAAGGGCAGCGGCAATGACAGCGAGCAGTAGCGAATATCGCTTCTCCCCGGAGGAGAAGCCCCTCTTCCCGGGCAGCCCGTTTTCCGCGCGCCACACCCCGCGCAACAAGGTGCTCTACGCGACTTCGGCGGCGGTGATGGCACTCGGCAGCGGTCTCGGGAACGGTATGATCACGGCGAACCTCGCCTCGATCTCCGGCGAGATGGGCCTCTATCTTGCGGAGGCGAACATTCTTCTCGCCGTCTATGTCGCCTTCAACGCGACGGCCAACCTCATGCTGGTGAAGGCTCGTGTTCAGTTCGGCATCCCCGCGACGATGCATGTAGTTCTGGGCGCGCTGATGGCGGCACAGGTGGTGCAGCTTCTTCATCCTACTCTTGGGACTGCGATACTTGCTCGGGCCGTGAGCGGCCTAGCCTCTGGCGGGCTGACGACGCTGTCGCTTTACAACATCTTCCAGGTCTTCCCT
>NZ_JABXWS010000128.1:0-2069 GCF_015594425.1 Novosphingobium sp. HR1a | reverse complement strand
TTCTACCGGCATATAGGGCGAGGCGCCGGTGGTGATATTCACCACCACGTCGCTCGCCTGTTTGATGACCTTGAGGAACGGCGCGAAGTCTTCGGGTTCGTGCACCGGCTTGCCGGTCTGCGGATCGCGCGCGTGCAGGTGGACGATCGCCGCGCCGGCCTCTGCCGCCTCAAGCGCACTCTGCGCGATCTCGTCGGCCGTCACCGGCAGATGCGGCGACATCGACGGGGTGTGGATCGAGCCCGTCACGGCGCAGCTGATGATGGTCTTGGACTTCGGCATCTCGCCCTCCGTTTTTCGCTGCCGGTCTCTGCCGAGGCATGCGTTGTGAATGTCGATGTGATTTAAACTGTCCAAACGGTCAATATGATTCTTGCCGCGGAGCACGGCCGGACACAGAGATCGCAGGCAAAGTCGTCAAAATCGGCGAATCCAGCTCACGCCTTTACTCCCCATCACGAATTATCTGACCATATGACTAATAGCCAGCCCAGCAAAAACGGCACGGGAATGCCGGAAGGCAGGCACCAACCGCATCGGTCATGCTCACCATAACTCCGATATTTATCTATGAATTACAGTATATAAATCGATCATCACGCCCAACTTCAAAGCCTTTGGCAACCTGTAGATCAGCAGCAGATCACAAGTTCGAATAATGGCTTGACGCGCCAAATGCGCTCATTAGAATTCCAATTGGTCAGGTTAAGCAAATGCAACCGGCGAGCGCAAAGCGCCGCACCATGGGGAGGATAATCGATGAAAATGCATGCACGCGCTGTGCTTTTTGCAGGCGGATCGCTGCTGTCACTGGGCCTTTCGGCGACATATGCGAACGCGCAGACCGCAGAAACAGCGCCCCAAACCACATCGCCGCCCTCGTCCGCCAGCACGAACGAGATCGTCGTCACCGCCAACAAGCGCGAACAGAACCTCAGCGAAGTCGGCTCGTCCGTCAGCGCGGTCAGCGGCGAGGCGCTGAAGGTCCAGAACATCTCCAACATCGCGGACCTGGCGAAAGTGACGCCGGGCCTCACTTTCGCGCCGACGCCGAACGCCACGCCGGTCTACACGATCCGCGGCGTCGGCTTCTACGACAGTTCGCTGGCGTCCTACCCCGACGTCGCCGTCTACATGGACCAGTTCCCGCTGGCGCTGCCGGTGATGTCCGCACAGACCGGTTTCGACCTCCAGCGCGTCGAAGTGCTGAAGGGTCCGCAGGGCACCCTGTTCGGGAACAACGCCACCGGCGGCGCGATCAACTTCGTCGCCAACACGCCCACACCGACGCTGGAGGGCGGCGCCACCTTCAGCTACGGCCGCTTCAACACGATCGAAGCCAACGGCTTCATCAGCGGCCCGATCACCGATACCCTGGGCGGACGCATCGCGGTGAAGGCGGTCAACGGCGATCCCTGGCAGAAGAGCTATACCCGCGACGATCGCAACGGCCGCGCCGATACGATCGCCGGGCGCATGATCCTCGAATTCGAGCCGAGCAGCGACTTCAAGGCCTCGCTCAACCTCAACGGCTGGCGCGACCAGAGTGAGCCGCAGGCCCCGCAGCGCATCGCCTTCGTGCCGCAGAACGACGTGTCCGGCGCCCCCGCCATCGCGCCGTTCACGTATGCCGACGGCCCCGTGCCCTATCCGCAGGCGACCTACCCCAACGCACCGCACAATGCCCGCGCCGCCGACTGGTCCACCGACTATCGCCCGCGGCAGGACAACCGCATGCTGCAGGGCCTGTTCCGCATGGACTACGACTTCAGCGGCATCACCGTCACCTCGCTGACCGGCTATACCGACCTCAAGTTCGACAACACCACCGAAGGCGGCGGCACCGCGCTGCGCGACCTCGACTTGCGCAGCGACAGCGGCCACATCAAGAGCTTCACGCAGGAAGTGCGCATCGCCAACGATTCCCACAACGCGCTGCGCTGGGTGGTAGGCGCGAACTACGAGCGCACCAAGGTCAACGAAGTCACCTGGCTGACCTACACCGACACCAGCTCCACTTACGTCAACGGCATCGTCGGCAGCACGTATGAAACCCGCCAGAAGATGAC
>NZ_JABXWS010000123.1:0-2736 GCF_015594425.1 Novosphingobium sp. HR1a | reverse complement strand
GTGCTTCATAGCTCAGTCCGCGCTAGGGCAGCTGCTGTTTCAAGTGTCAGAACCGAACGGTTATGACCCTCGGAGGGAGGGCGGCGGTATTCGACCATGCCGGCTCGGAAAGCTGCCCGGGCGCTAACCACCGCTTTTTGCCGTCCGTAAGCCAACGGATCAGCATTGCGCGTCGGTCGCACCGAATGTGGTTTCTGTCTCACGGAGCGTGCGTTCCCCGCATCGATCCGTCTCACGCAATGCGAGCCGAAAACCGCCCTATATTGCAGTTCCGGGCGATCATCATTGCGAGCCGCTACAGGTAATGCTCGAACCCGGCTCTCCCGTTGCCGCTATGGTTGGTCGCTGGGGGGGAGCCAGCTCGCTGGTTATTGGCGCGGTCCTGCTCGGGCGCGTCATCCGCGACATGCCATACCTGCTTCCCAACCGCCTGCCCGGCCTGGTCGTCTATGAAGTGGGGCCGGGTCTGCTCCTGGCCGTCGCGCTATGGTTTGCAGTCAGCATCACGCGCGGGTGCTTTCGTACACGAACGAGGCTGATCCTCTTTGTGGTGATGGCCGCCCTTGTCGGCTCGATCGCCATTGGCAATGCTTTTGCTCCCTCGCTGGATGGGCGTTGGCTATGACCGGGGGCGTCAGCAGGCCGGAACCCGAACGCGCGGTTCACTATCTGGCCTTTGCCAACGATTATGCCGATGCGGCGGGTCGCATCCTCCTGATCAACCGGGCAGACGCTGCGCAGATGGGCTATTTCGCGCTGGTTGCGCATGGTCTGGAACTTGCGCTCAAGGCGATACTGATCGCCGATGGCTGGGATGAAGAGCGGCTTATGCTGATGGGCCATAGCCTGCACCGATGTTGCAGGGCGATCGATCGCGGGTCGCTCGATCTTGCAGCGGCCATTTCGGCTAGCGACCATGCGACGATCGACGCGCTCGATTGCCCGCACGCCATGCAATGCTTCCGTTATCCTGGCTTGCCTCCGCAAGACCTTCCAGCCCCGGCGGCAGCGCATGGCTGCCTTCGCCGTGTGCTGGCGGTGGCCGCCCAGCGCATAGTACTGAAGTTGGATAGGATCGGTGCGCCCTNCGGGGCGAGGCAATCGGCCTGCTGCGCGGCCGTCGCCTTGCCCCGGATCAGCGCTCGGGTCATCCGAACAGTTCGCTGTGCGAACCGATACGGGCCAGAACGAGTGCGTCTTCGGTCTTGCGGTAGATCAGCACCAGGTCGGGCTTGATGTGGCAATCCCGGTATCCCTTCCAATCGCCGGTCAGCAAATGGTCGGACAGGTTGGGCGGCAACACCTCATCCATCACCAGCATGTCGAGGACGGGCTGGAAAATGGCATCGAGGCCGGCGTCGGATCGCTTCTCTCGCTTGTAATCGCGTTTGAACCGGCCCGTAATTTCAACGGGTCTCATTCCGCGCCTCCAGTGGTCGGCAGATCCACCTTGGCCTTGGCCGCCGCGTCGATGACGGGCTGCGGGATGACCGGCGGTTCGCCATCGGGCGGGAACGGCGTCCATTCCACCAGCATATCGCCGGCACCGATCTCCAGCGCCGTTTCCACCAGCGCCGCATAGCTCGTCGCGGTGAGGCCCGGCGTCTTGATCGAATGATGCCAGCGCAGGATGAAATGCGGATTGAAGATGATCGCATTGCCCATCGGCCCGGACTTACCCGGCTTGATGTCGATGAACTTCAGTTCCTGAAGCTTCTTCATCCGGGTCGCCCAGGTATGTTCACCGCGCTGACCGCCGAACCCCGAGGCATTGGCCATGTCGCCATGCTTGTTCAGGATGACATACGAGTTGTCCCACGTGTGGCACCACAGCGTCAGATAGGTAGATGATACCGGCGCGCCCTTGGTCATTTCATCCATGATCTTGAGGATCAGCGGCATCGTTTTGGGGATCGTTGCGAACCCCTTGTTGGCCTTGCGATTCCACAGCCAGGTTTCCATACCCGGCCAGTGCAGATCGCGCATGGCGAGCTGCTTTTTCGTAATCGCACTCGCCTCCCTGGTCGTCGCCATTATTTTTACTCCATGTGTCGCGGCCCTGTTGCGGCGACAAACAGGTTATGCACTATTTATCGTAGTTTTTCAATGACTTAGGTATTGACTGACGCAACATAGGATGTGCGCTCGTTGCAACTACTATATGCTTATTTGCGTGATCTGATGCAACTAAAATCGCATCGTGCAACATATGTTTCATATGATGTCGATTTTCGGCTTTGTTTTCAGCGACTTATAAGCGCCCTGTCTGTGCTCGAATGTGCTTATGTCCTCCCACGTACTCTCCGTGCTCCACGTGCTCCCGGGAGAGTGCAGAGAGGGGTAGTGCTATTGACACCCAGGCGTTAGGAGGCCATTTACGATTTGTAGCTACAATGTGGCTCAGATGATTTCAATGGGGTGAGTGAAGTGGCAGCGGCCGACGTAGTACGTGCTCGGATTGATTCCGACTTGAAGAAGGAAGCCAGCGCAATTCTTGCGGGGATGGGCCTGTCTGTGTCCGACGCCATCCGGCTGATGCTGGTGCGCGTAGCCTCCGACAAGAACCTGCCCTTCGACATTCGCGTTCCCAATGCCACCACCCAGGCGGCGATGCGCGATGCGTCCGAAGGCAAGGTGGAGCGGTTCGCTACCGTCGCGGACCTGATGGGCGCGCTCAATGAGGACGATGACGAGGACTAGGCTCGTTGCGACTGAACCAGTGCTGCATGCTGCGGC
>NZ_JABXWS010000122.1:0-2865 GCF_015594425.1 Novosphingobium sp. HR1a | reverse complement strand
CCATGCTTTCTGCCTCGTCATGGTCGCCCGCATGAAGGGACTGGCTCTTATCCGCGCCGCAACGACGGCCGACGCGCCCGCCATACAGGCGATCTATGCGCCCGTGGTCGAGCATACCGCCATTTCCTTCGAGGAAACGCCGCCCAGCGTGGCCGAGATGGCGGCGCGGATAGAGGTCACCATGCAGGATTATCCGTATCTGGTGGCAGAGCTGGATGGCCAGGTGGCTGGCTATGCCTATGCCAGCCAGCACCGCACTCGCGCGGCCTATCGCACATCCGTCGATGTGACGATCTACATTGCCGAGGGGGCAAGACGGAGCGGTGTGGGTCGCGCGCTATATGGCAAGCTGCTGCCTGCCCTTGCCGAGCGCGGCTTTCACGCGGCGTTCGCCGGCATTGCCCTGCCCAATCAAGGCAGCATCGCTCTGCATGAAAGCATGGGTTTCACACCTCTTGGTATCTATCATGAAGTGGGTAGCAAGTTCGGAAAGTGGCACGACGTAGGCTGGTGGCAACGGCTGCTGTGAAATAGCCCGCACCTTCTGGATTCCAGAGTTGCCCCGGCGCCGCGCGGCCTTGGTCGCGCGGCGCCGTGCGGTTCCGCCAGGAACAGCGAGCGCGCCCGTCATGCCGTGGCATGGTGGGCGCGCCGGGGCGACGGGCCGCACCGCACTGGATCTCGGCATGGAGAGAAGGGGGCCGGTTCGCACCAGCCCCCCATGCAATCAGGCATTTTCGTTTTCGGCCATATCCTCTTCGTCGATCCTGTCGCTGTCCTGATCCATGCCGCCAGCGCGCTGATCGAAGGCACCGATCTTCATGGGCGCGGGAAGCCAGCCAGCGGGCAAACGCTCCGATACATTGACGGCAAGGTCGGTCTTTTTCTTGATGGTGGCGCAGTTTTCCGCGCTCGGCGCGCCCACTTCTTCGCGCAGCACTTCAATCAACGCGGCACGGCGCATCTTGTCGAACAGGGCAATGGGAGCCTTCCACCGCGCTGCGATGTCCACCCCGCTCGCACGGGCGATCTGCTCGAACTGGTGATGGCGCTGGCCGGGGGAGCCACCCGAAAACACAGTGCCGTCCACGGTCATGGCAACAAGGCCCGCCAGTAGCGTCATCTTGTCGTCGCCCGTCATGGCCCGGATCGCCTCGAACCGACCTTCTTCGGGGATGGAAGCGAAGCGGGTTGCCATCACTTCTTCGACGGCCTGCACGTCGCTGGTCGCCATCAACTCGTCAGCAACCTCCGTCCCGATAGTCTTGGCCTGCACCTCGATGGCCATCTGGTAGCTGTGCGCGCCATGGAGCAACTGGCCTGCAAGGCTATCCAGCATGATGTCGAGCGCCAGCGCCGGGTCGGATGCGACCGCCTCCTGCACGATCCGCGTCTTGATACGCGAGAGATCGGCGAACAGGGCATTGCTATAGAGCGGGGTCGGTCCATCATGGCTCGTCTTGGGCTTGGGTTCGGCCTTGGCGCGATAGACGCTCTTGCCCAGCGTACCGTCTCGCGAAATCCAAAGCGCCACGCCGCCCACCGACACCTGTTCGGCCGTAAAGGCGCGCTGCCCCTCCATGATCGCTTCTTGCTCGTCCACCAGCGGTTCGATCCGCTCGCTGTCTTCGCCTTCATCGTCGGCAATCGCCTCGATCTCGGCGGCAAGAACGGCCATGCGTTCCGCTTCGGCCTCGGTCGGCTCGCGCGTTGCGGGGTACATGCTGCCCTTCATATAGAGGTCGTAGGGCCGCTCGATTTCGGCGCGCACTTCATGCCACCCGATGCTGCGATAGTCGGCTGCGATGGCCTCCAGCATTTCCTCTGCCATTTCCTGCACCAGTTCGGGGCTGTCGGCAAAGCCCTCAACCCCTTGGCTGAACAGGTCCACGGTGATCGTGCCGCCCTTCGCCTCATAGGCTTCGCGTCCGACGAACAGGAATATGCCGCTGGTTGTATCGACCTTTTCGGTAGTGAGCATCCGGCGGATGGTATGGGCCTGACCGTTCGCTGCCTTGCACACCTTCACTTGGAAGTCGTGATCGTCGGTGAGGGTCAACGCGCGGGCCGCTTCAAGGGTCAACTGGTCCTTGGCGATCAGGTCGATCAGTGCCGGGGCGAGCGCGGAAAGGCGCAGCATCTTATAGACGAAGCTGACGGCCTGACCGAACCGGGCCGCGATTTCCTCGGCGTCCATGCCGGTATCGCGCAGGGCTGCGAAGGCGCGGATGCTGTCGGCAGGGTGCATGTCCTCCCGCTGGAAATTCTCTGCCAGCGACAGTTCGATAGCCTCTTCCTTGCTGCGCACCTCGACGGGAAAAAGATCGCTGTTCCTGACCTTCTTGCGCTTCACCAGTTCCTTGAGGCCGCGATAACGCCGCCCGCCTGCGAACACCCACAACAGTCCGTCTTCCTCATAGGCGACAAGGTTCTGCAACAGGCCGTGCGCCTGAATGTCATCGGCCATGGACTCGATAGCCGATGGCTTGACGCGGCGCTGGTTGAGTGGGGAGAGACGAAGCTGCGACAGCTTGGCGGTGATGATAGCCATGATGGTTGCTCCTGATCTGTGGTGTCGATGATGGGGGAGGTCAGCCTTCGAGGGCTGCGAGTTCGTCAAATTCGGCGGATGCGCGCGCGGCGGCATCGCCTGCGTAGGTCGCCCCGGTGCGCGGATAGAAGAACACGCGCTCGCCCTTGCGGTAGGGGCTGCCGTCCGCGCTGGTCCCGTCTACCTTGGCCCGCTTCCAGTAGGGATCGCCCTTGTATCGTGTGTAAGCCATTGTCCTTCTTCTCCTTCCTTCGGGGCTGAAAGCCGCTTGCTCTGCGGCATGCGGCTCTGCCTCTCCGGCGAGGAGCGGGATG
>NZ_JABXWS010000121.1:0-2701 GCF_015594425.1 Novosphingobium sp. HR1a | reverse complement strand
AGGAGCGGGATGGGGAGGGAGGAGGAAAATCGATGGCCTGGCGCGGGCAGGCCGCCCTAGCGCGGCCGACGCCCATCGGGGCGTCGGGTGCCGCGCTTGGCGGACCACACGGGGCTGTCGATTTTCCTTCGGGAACGAAAGGGCAGCAGCCCTTGGTGTTCCCCCAAGCGTGCGGGCCTCCGGGGGAGGGCCGAGAGCGCCTATCGGGCCAGGGGTCGCGCTGCGGCGCGACTATAAGGGTGTGCCATGTGGCACACCCCCTCACGCGAGGATCGTCACCCGCATGGGCCGAGACGCCGGCACGGTGGCTTGGTCGGCGCTCGCGCCGATAGAGCCGTGCCCGGCAGGGTCGCGCCCTGAATGCCTTACTGATCCTGAGTAGGCGCCGCCGGCTCATCGCTGAGATCCAGCATCGCATCGTCGCCCAGATACGCACGGGTGATAGGCCCGTAGTCCTTGGCCACGTCGCGCGCGAAGTCCGCGAAGACGGTAATCATCTGGCGCATCGCCATCGCGTAAAGGTTCAGCTCATCCGACTGCGTGCGAAAGTAATTTGCGAGCGGCGCTGGCATCCGCCCCGCTGTCGTCGATACTAGGTCGTCGTCTCGCGTCGTATGACCATGCTTGGCCAGTTCGTAGTGCAGGTCCGTTTTCATACGGCCAAAAGCGGCAAGGTTGGACAGCATCGCCCCATGCCGCCGCGACAAGAGCACCAGATCGTCAACATAATCGACCCGCTTGGCGGCGATGAACACCTCGAGTTCCTCCGCCGTGAACGACACCGAAGGTTCGCGGTCGACACCGACAAAGGCCGATAGCCGCTGCGCGATCGTCATCTGCCCATTGCCATCCTGTTCGGCCTTGAGAACCATCGCCTCGATCTGGTTGTGATAATCGAGGATGGCATTCACCAGCACGGTGAGCTTGATGAACACCTTGCGCGCAGCGACAACTTCCGCCTCATGACGCGCTTTCTCGTCGCGGACGATCAGTTCTTTCGATGCCCGACCCGCGAGCAGCCTTGATGGGAAATAGGCCAGCAAGGCGCCCAGGATCGCCGTCGCGAATGGCACGCCATAGTCTTTCCAAACGCTGGATGTGTCCGCTGCGGCTTGTGCAACAGTAATATGAAGATCACCCACGGATGCGGCCCTTAGCAATGCGTTCAGAACATTGCTGATAGCAGCGACGATTCAGAAAGTTATCACGAATGCGCCGCCCGACCGCTTGCGGGTGGGCGGCGCAAGATTTTGCGGCGCGCCCCGGCCCTGATGGGTCGGGGCTGTTTAGCCGTCAGGCCACCTCCTCAAGCGGTGCGCTGGTTTCCGTTCCCATATGACAGAGCAGCCAATCAGCCGCATCCTGCGCTTGGCGCGCGGCCGTGAAGATGCACCGCTTGTCGTTGCGAAGGGCAGACAGCCAGCTTGTCAGATAGGCCGCATGATCCTCACGGTCGTGGAGTTTGATGCCGATCGCACCGCTGACGAACGCGGCCCCCAGCTCGGCCACCAGTTCTTCGCGCGCGTAGTCTTCGCGCTTCGTGGAAATGAGCGTGGGACGGGCAAGCCGATCCACATGGCCGCTGGCGTGACAGAGTTCGTGCGCAAGGGTCGAATAATAATCGTCGCTGGTGTGGAAGTCGGCGAATGCTGGCATGACGACATGATCTCCGCTCGGCTGATAATAGGGCTGCGAACCATGATGGCGAACGGTGACAGGCACCCGGCCAAAGAGCGTATCAAGCTCGGCGTCCCGGTCGTGGGGATTGGTGGCGGTGATGATCGGTGCGGGCATGGGATATTGCGTTTCGATGCCGTCGATCTGCTCCGAATTGAAAACCGTATAGCGTTTCAGGAACGCGACCTGCCGCCTGCCGTCCTCGCCCTGTTCGCTGCTCGCTTCGCCACCTTTGCCGTCGCGCACCACGATCTTGTTGGCATAGACCACGGTTGATCCCTTCTCGCCCTTGCGGACACAGCCGCCCAGCGCGAGCGCCTGCTTGAAGGTCAGCCAATGGGGGAGGCATAGCCCTTGGTCATGGAGGCCACCCACAAGGTCAGGACATTGATACCGCGATACGGAACCCCGGTAGAGCGCAGCGGGATGTTGGGGGCGGTGCTGCCGTTCCATGATTTGGACCAAGGCCGGGTGCCAGCCTCGATCATGGCAATCATCTGGTCGGTGATCTCCTGATAGACGTCGGCCCGGTTGTCGGTGATGCGTCCCATGATTTCGTCCTTTCCACTTGAGGCTGAAAGCCGCTTGCTCTGCGGCATGCGGCTCTGCCTTTCCGGCGAGGAACGGGATGGGGAGGGAGGGCGAGAATCTTGGCCCCTGGCGCGGGCGAGCCGCCCTAGCGTGGCCGATGCCTTCAGAGCATCGGGTGCCGCGCTCGGCGGATTACACGGGGGGCATGATTGTCGTTCGGGGACGAAAGGGCAGTAGCCCTTGGCGTTCCCCTAAGCGTGCGGGCCTCCGGGGGAGGGCCGGAAGCGCCCTGTGAAGGAAACACCGCGCCACGGCGCGGCAACAGGGGTGCGCCACGTGGCACACCCCCCGCGCGAGGATCGTCACCCGAATGGGCTGAGACGCCGGCACGGTGGCTCGGTCGCCGCTCGCGGCGATAGAGCCGTGCCCGGCAGGGTCGCGCCCTGTGGGATGGTCCTACGCTCCAAGCGATGGTGGTGAGCAAAGAGAGGGT
>NZ_JABXWS010000120.1:0-3523 GCF_015594425.1 Novosphingobium sp. HR1a | reverse complement strand
AAGCACCAGGTCCAAACCGGTTCAGAGGCACCTTGAGAAACGCCGTCCCACACTTGTCCGCATCCGGCAGCCGGCCGCCACGTATGTTCACCTGAAGCGCGGCGAGCATCAGGTCGGGTAGTGGGAGCGATGCGTCGCGTTTCTCGCGGGTCGCGACGAACTCGGCTTCGTCGATGCCATCGTGAACATGGATGTTGTCGCGACGCTGATCGGCGACGGTCGAGCGACCAAGTACGTCCCTGCCATCCTTGCCATAGTCATGCCCAACATAGGTTGCGGTTTCGGGTGGCAGATCGAGGATGGCGCGGATCGAGCACCACAGCGAATGAGCATCACCACCCGGGAAGTCCGCTCGGCTTGTGCCACTATCGGGAACCATCAGCGTATCGTGAACGAACGCGGCGTCACCGACGACATAAGTGATCGAGGCAAGCGTATGGCCCGGCGACAGCATGACATGAGCATCGAGCGTGCCGATCCGGAAACGCTCGCCATCCGCAAACAACCGGTCCCACTGGCTGCCGTCGACGGCGAGATCGGGCAGGCAGTAGATGTCCCGCCACAGCTTTTGCACTTCCACGACCTTGTTGCCGATCGCGGTTTTGCCACCGGTCTTGCCGGTGAGGTACGGAACGGCTGAAAAATGATCGGCGTGTGGGTGGGTGTCGAGCACCCATTCGACGGTTAGCCCCTTTTCGCGCACATAGTCGAGGATAAGATCCGCGTTTCGGGTCGCGGTCGCACCAGCGCGCGGGTCAAAATCCAGAACTGGATCGATGATCGCAGCCGTCTTCGTAGTGTCGTCGACGACAACATATTGGAAGCTACCAGTGCGCTCATCATGGAGCGACGCAACGGTCATACCATCGTGCTTATACTCGATCATGTTTTCATCCTCTCGCTCTGTTAGCTTTCTGCCCGCGCCCGCGCGAACAACCGCTCGAAATCACCCGGATCGATCGCGCCCATCACCAGCATGCGTCCGGCAAGAAAGCCCGGGGTGCCGGCCAAGCCGATCGAATAGGCCTCTTGGCCGTTCGCACGCAGGCGCGCCGCGACAGCCTGTGCATGCGAAGCAAGCCACGTCGTTGCGCTCAGCCAGTCACCGCCAGCGCCGATTACGACGTCCCGCAGCATGTCGTCGTCAATCGTACGGTTGTCGGCCATCAGCTGGCGATGGACGACCGGGTAGATGCCCTGTTCGGCACAGCTGAGCGCAACGCTCGCGGCACGTTCAGACGGTGGACCGAAGATCGGCCAATCCTTGTAGATGACCCTAATTTTGCCATCGCGTCGCACGGCCTCTTCCAACGCGGGGAAGGCGTGACGGCAGGCCGGGCAACGATAATCGGTGAAAACGGCAAGCCGCAACGTCGCGTCGGCAGGACCGTGCTCAGGCGAACTGCCGCCTGTCAGGATCAGGTCGGCGGTCGGACCAACGTCACGCCCAATCGGGGCGGTGCGCCGCAGCACCTGTCCGACCGCCCAGCCCCCCCACGACTACAGCGCCGAGCCCGACCGCCTGCCTCCGACTGAGTGGCCCCCGGCACGCTCAACGCCCTCCGGGCTTGCTGCGCGCCGTGGCGACGAGGCGGCGGAGCGCCGGCAGATCGACCGCGCCGGCCACGACCTGCGAGCCGACGATCAGCGCCGGCGTCCCATTGAACCCGATCGCTTCGGCAATCGCATTGGTGCGTGCGAGCAGCGCATCGATTTCCGCGCCACGCGTCTTCAGGTCACGTTGCAGACGCGGCCAATCCACCTTGGCTTTCACAGCAGCTGCCCTGATACCGGCGCTGTCGAGCCGCGCCGGCGAGGCAAGCAGCGCTCCATGGAAGGCGGCATGCCTGCCCTGCCACTGGCTCGCGACGGCCGCCCGGGACGCCTCACGGGAGGCGGGTCCGAATATTGGCCAATCCCGATACACGATCCGGACCTTCGGGTCGGAGCGAAGCAGCGCGTTCAGCACCGGCTCCATGCGACGGCAATAGGGGCAGTTGTAGTCGAAGAACTCGACAACGGTGACGTCATAGGCGGTGCCGGCCCGCTTGGGGGCTACGGGATCGTCGACGACTGCCTTGCGCGACAAATCAGGCTGCTGCTGCCCGACCGCAGGTGTCATCGGCACGGCGAAAGCAAGCGCGGCTAGAGCGCCGCGAAAGAGAAGGTTGCGGCGGTTCATCGGTGTTTCCTTGCCTTATCAATTCCATCGGCGAGCGCGGCGCGCGACAACTCTCCGAGCTGAAGCTGCACGATCGTGCCATTCGCGGCGACGAAGGCGGTTGCGGGATAGCCGGCGACTTCGAAGGCTCGGGAAAGCCTACGGTCGGGATCAAGCGCGACGTTGCCGGCACCGATGCCTTCGCGGGTAAGGAACTGGGTAACGGTCGCCGGCGCCTCACCCTGATCGGCGAGCAGAATCGGAACCTCTCCACGGCGCGACGCAGCAGCATCGAGCATCGGCAGCTCGCGCCGGCATGGGCCGCACCATGTCGCCCACAGATTGACCACGAAGGGACGACCCCGGAAACGATCAAGCGGGAGCGGAGCGCCGGATGGCGTCGTTAGGGCGAGATGATAGGGAAAGGGGCCGTAGGTCACGGGCGGGATCAGCGCCTGAAGCGTGAACCAGAGGCCGCCAGCTACGGCAAGCGCTGCCCAGCCTATCGCCAGAGCGCGCGTTCGGCCGAGCCGGAACGCCAGCGTTACCGCAGCGCCGGCGAGGCCGGCGACGGCCGAGAAGCCTCCCTGCCCATATAGCTAGGATGGAAAGTGGAGCATCGGCGTAGCTCGCCCAATGCGTCGCGACATAGCCGATCCGGGCCGTCACCAGCCCGACGACAATAGCACTGGTCGCGACCATCGACACTCGCGGGAAGCGGAACCGTCCCGCCAGCGCCGTCAAACCGAGGAACACGGCGACGCACAGAACCGCCAATCCGCGATCGACCGCCATCATCAGCGGCCCGATGGCAATTGCGCTGCCCATCACAGAAACGCGCCTGCGCTCTTCCAGAGCATATAGGCTGCGACCACGAAGATCAGCATTGCGAAAACCGTGGTGAGCGTACTGCCCGTGCCCAGACGCTTAGCGATCCGCGTGCCGATCAACCCGCCGATAACTCCACCGCCGATGAAGGCGAAGGCGAGCGGCCAATCCACAAGCCCGGAGAACGCGTAGTTGGCAGCGGTCGTTAGCCCGAACGCGGTGACGGCGATCAGCGACGTGCCGACGGCGTTGAGGATCGGCATGCCCGTCGATCCAATCAGTCCGGGAACGATCAGGAAGCCACCACCGATGCCAAAGAAGCCTGAAAACAGTCCGGTGCCGAGGCCATAACCCAGCACCTTGGGCGCCTTCTCCCGGTTGCATTCTGCACCGGGATTACCAGCGTCACCCCGCCCGCGCAGCATCACAACGCCGACGACGATCATGACGAGCGCGAACAGAAAGAGGAGCTTGCCGCCATCGACGGCCTTGCCCGCGGTGGATCCGAGTAGCGCACCGATGACGCCGGCAGTC
>NZ_JABXWS010000119.1:0-46410 GCF_015594425.1 Novosphingobium sp. HR1a | reverse complement strand
GAACGTGGCGACGCGGCGATCGGCGTCGACCGCGACCAGTTGGACTCAAGCCTGAGATCGATACCGTACTTCTCGACATATTCCATCAGCGCCGGGACGTAGGTCGGGACCCCGAACAGGGCTGCGCCGGCATTATGGAACTCGACGTCGATAGCTGGGAGAACGCCGCTATCCCGCCAGATGTCGCAGGAGAGATACATCGCTTTCTGCGGTGCGCCGGCGCACTTGATCGGCATGGGTGGCTGCGAGAACAGCGCCCGCCCCTGCCGCAATTCCTTGACGAGCTGGTAGGTGTAGGGTGCCAGATCGTAGCGATAGTTGGAGGTGACGCCGTTGCGGCCGAGAGCCTCAGGCAGCCCTTCGATCTTCTCCCACGCCAGGCGCAGCCCGGGCGCGACGACCAGAACGCGATAGGTCAATGTGTCACCGTCTTCGAGCTCGACCGTGTTACGGTCGGGGTCGATGGCAACGGCGGGCAACCGTACCCACTTAACGCCCTTTGGCATTATGTCGGATTCGGCCTTGCGCGTCTGTTCGGGAGTGAAGACGCCGGCCCCCACCATCGTCCAGCCGGGCTGGTAATAATGGTCGGTCGCCGGATCGACGACCGCGATCGTCACTTTGGCGTTGCGCTTCAGAATGCTGGAAGCGGTCGCGATGCCGGCGGCACCGCCCCCGATGATGACGATGTCGTAGGTCATTGATCAGCCCTTTCGGAACGGCGCTTCAGCGCAGGCGTGAGATCGGCAAGGTCGTACCCGGCTGCCTTTGCTTGGTCGACGATCGTCGCCGGGTCGGCGCGATCGGCCTCGGCCAACGCCCACAAGGTCGCCGCGCGCGTCCCGCTACGGCAGAAGCCGAGCGTCGGCTGTGGCAGCGTGGCTAGCGCCTCCTTCATGCGATCCGCATCGGCGTCAGTCGCCTTGCCCGGTACGATAGGGACATGGGCAAACGCGAGACCGTGGTCGCCTGCCATTCGGGCCATTTCTTCCGCGCTTGGCTGGCCCGCCTCCTCGCCGTCCGGGCGGCTTGAGATGATCGAGCGATATCCTGCCTTCGCGGCAGCGGCGAGGTCGTCTTGCGTCAGCTGGGGGGCGGCAGAGAAGGACGAGGTGATCTGCTTGAAAGCCATGTGATGTCTCCTGTCTGATCAGGCCGAACGGCGGGAAGTGAATGCAAAGCGGTGGACGGCAACGCCGAGGGCCATTGCAGCGATGAAGACCAGTGCCGGCAGAGGCTGGATCGCCAGTGCGGCAATGGCGGGACCTGGGCACAATCCGACGATGCCCCAGCCTATGCCGAACAAGGCCGCACCGCCGATGAGGCGCCGGTCGATCGGCGAGGTGGCGGGCGTGTGGAATTGTTCGGCCGCGATCGGGGTCGAGCGACGCCGCACGACGAACCAGGCTATCGCCATCGGCAGGATCGCGCCTGCCATGACGAACGCCAAGGTCGGGTCCCACGCGCCGGTGACATCGAGGAACGCGCGCACCCGCGCCGGATCGATCATTCCGGAGATGGCAAGGCCGGCGCCGAACAGCGTCCCGCTAGCGAGTGAAATGAGGTTCTGGCGCATCACAGTATCACCCCGGACAGACGCATGATCGTGACCGTGACGACGCCGGTCGCCATGAACGTGACGGTCGCGGCGATGGACCGGGGCGACAGGCGGGACAGGCCGCATACGCCGTGACCACTGGTGCACCCGGACCCAAGCCGCGTTCCGATACCGACGACCAGACCGGCGACGGCAATCAGCGAAAGCGATGCCGGAAAGCTGGCTTTCACGCCCAAACTGGCCGCAGCAATACCCGCGCCCAAGGGCAGACCCGCGGTAAAGAGCAGCGCGAGGGCCCATGGTGGACCTCCATCGGTAAGACCCAAAACTCTTGCGAACATGCCGCTGACACCGGCGATGCGCCCGTTGCCCAGCAGCATGATCGCCGCGGCGACACCGATCATCAGCCCGCCGATGAAGCCTTCGAGCGGCATGGCATGGGGAAAGCCTGGCATCACAGCGCATCCAGCGGAATTTTGAGGTAGCGGGTGCCGTTGGCTTCCGGCTCCGGCAGATGACCACCGCGCATGTTCACCTGGATCGAGGGCAGGATGAGCTTCGGCATCGACAAGGTGGCGTCGCGACTGGTCCGCATCGCGACGAAGTCGTCTTCGCTGACCCCTTCGTGGACATGCACGTTGCCGACACGCTGTGCGCCTACAGTCGTCTCCCAGACATATTGGTCGCGACCCACCGCCTTGTAGTCGTGGCAGAGGAACAGGCGCGTCTCGTCCGGCAGCTGCATGAGCCGGCGGATCGAGCGGAATAGCTGGCGTGCGTCGCCACCAGGGAAGTCTGCCCGCGCGGTGCCGTAATCGGGCATGAAGAGCGTATCGCCGGTGAAGACCGCGTCCCCAATCGCATAGGCCATGTCCGCCGGCGTATGGCCGGGCACGTGCAGCGCAATGGCGTCGATGTTGCCGATGGCAAAGCGGTCGCCGTCCTCGAACAGCCGGTCGAACTCGGAACCGTTGCGCTCAAAATCGGTGCCGGCGTTGAAGATTTTGCCGAACACGTTCTGAACCCGGATGATCTCACGACCGATCGCGAGCTGCCCGCCAAGCGCCTGCTGAAGATAAGGTGCCGCAGACAGGTGATCGGCATGAGCATGGGTTTCCAGCAGCCAATCGACCGTCAGTCCCTGATCCCGCACGTAAGCGATCACTGCGTCCGCCGACGCGGTTTTGGTCCGGCCAGCCGCGGCGTCAAAATCGAGGACGCTGTCGACGATCGCAGCCTTTTTCGTCGCCACGTCCCAAACGACGTAGGTCGCTGTGTTGGTAGGCTCATCAAAGAAGGACTGAACGACCGGCGATCCGGCCGCTTTTGCGCGTCTGATCTGGGCGTTGGCTTCGCTCAAAACCGGGTCCATGACCATCTCCATTTAAACAAACTCATGGTTTATGTAGCTGTGTAAGCGTATTGCGTCAACGGGGTGTTCGTGCCATTTGGGAGGAATGGAAATGATGGAAGCGAACATGCCGCGCTCGCTGCGCATCGGGGATGCAGCCCCGAACTTCACCGCCCGCACCACTCAGGGCGAGATTGCGCTCGATCAGTATCGTGGGCGCTGGATTGTGTTTTTCTCGCACCCTGCTGACTTCACGCCGGTTTGCACGAGCGAGTTTGTGGCCTTGGCTAAAGCGGCCCCTCAATTCGAGGAGCTGGATTGCGTATTGTTGGGGCTGTCGGTCGACAGCCTCTACTCTCATGTCGCCTGGCTTCGCGCGATCCACGACGTTTTTGATGTCGAGGTGCCGTTTCCGGTGATCGAGGATCCGTCGATGGCGGTTGGGTATGCCTACGGCATGCTCGACGAGCAGGCTGGCGATGCCTCAACGGTACGTGCAACCTACTTCATCGATCCCAAAGGCATTATCCGCGCACTCAGCTGGTATCCGATGAATGTCGGGCGCTCGGTCGACGAGATGCTTCGCACGGTCAGGGCGTTGCAGCGTTCGGCCGATGGCGAGGCCTATACGCCCGCTGACTGGCAGCCGGGCGACGACGTGCTCCTGCCTCCCGCTTTGCCGGGGAACGCAGGCGCCGACTGGTTTCACCAGACGAAGGCTGACCGGTGATGGCGATCTACCAGTCCCGCGCGCTTGCCGACGTTGCAGTCGAGAAGCTGCGCGTGTTCGCGCAGCCGCAGCGCCTTATGATCCTGTCCTATCTGCTGGGTGGCGAACGGCAGGTGGCGGACATCGAGGCGGCCACGGGCGTGACCCAACCAGCGCTCAGTCAGCAGCTTGCCGAGCTGCGGCGCGCCGATCTGGTGAAGACCAGGCGTGAGGCGAAGCAGGTTCACTACCGTCTTGCCGACGATGCAGCCGCACTGTGTGTGCGAACCCTGGAGGCGATGTTCGGAGCCGACGATCTGTCGGCTCCCCAAACGGCCCCGGCCCCCCGCCCAGTGCGACCGCGCGAGACGCCGTCCGTGGTTCGACCGCAAAACATCGGTGCGGCCGTTTTTGCGAGAGTTGGCTGATCATTTCGGCTGAAGAAGGAAAAAGCGGATGCGTATGCCAATCATTGCTCTTGCAGGATGCTTGTCACTCATGAGCAGCGTCAGTGCTTCAGCCGGCGTGCCTAGGCAGGCGGTGATACCGGGATATGGCGCGATCACACCCGTCGAAGGTGCTGCGGAACGGCCCGATCGCAAGTTGCGCTATCGCGTGCTGTTCAATGTGACCAAGGCCGCGGCAACGCCGGATAAAATCAATCCATCGCTGGAGAAGGTCGCCCGCTTTTTGAACCTGCTGGGCAACGATGGCGTTCGTCCAGAACAAGGCGATGTCGTCGTGATCGTCCACGGTCCGGCGACGCCCATCGTTACCGAAGATCGCGCCTATGCGACAAAGACGGGAGTAGCTGCGAATCCCAACCTTGCCTTAATTGAGGCGTTGAAAAAGGCGGGTGTATCCGTTCGGGTATGCAGCCAAGCTCTTATCGGAAACGGGATCGACCCCGCTACGGTAGGAAAGAGTGTCGAAACTGACGTGTCTGCGCTGACGACTATGGCGACTTTGCAACTGCGTGGTTGGGCACTGATCCCCGACTGATCACGCCGACACGTTTACTGTTTCGCCGTTCTAGGGTCTGTTGAGGTTCACCGTGAATTGATGACGGCAGCGGCAAGGTAGATAGCGGCGGAGAAGCTGGTGTCAGTTTTGTCGGCACGCATGGCGATGCGTTTGAACTCCTTCAGTTTGCAGAAGAAGTTTTCGATGAGATGTCGCCACTTGTAGATGTCGAGGTCGATAGGGATCGGTCTGGCGCGGCGTGGGTGCTGGGAAATGACGATCTGCGCACCGCGCTCGTTGAGGTCGGCGATGATGGCATTGCTGTCGAAGGCTTTGTCCGCGATCATACCTCCAAACTCGATGCCCTTGACCAGCGGTTCGACGCCAACGGTGTCGAACCGCTGTCCCGGCATGAGGACGAAGCGGACGAGATTGCCCAGCGCGTCGGTCAGCGCGAGGATTTTGGTCGTCATGCCACCTTTCGAGCGGCCGATGGCCTGGCTGCAAGTCCCCCTTTTGCGCCTTGTCCGTGGCGGTGGACTTTTACGATCGTGGCATCGACCATCGCATATTCCATGTCCGGCTCCTCGGAGCAGGCATCGAACAGCCGCTTGAAAACATCGGCTTTCACCCAATCCCGGTAACGACGAAACACCGTGTTCCAGTTGCCGAAGCCCGTTGGCAGGTCGCGCCACGGACTGCCTGTCCGCACGACCCACAGGATCGCCTCGACGAATAGACGGTTGTCGCCGCCGCTACGCCCGGGATCACCCGGCTTGCCATGGCAGTGGGGCGCCATCCTCGCCCATTGGGCGTCGGTCAGAACAGATCGGTCCATCCGCAGCGTGAATCAGAAAATCCCAACCAATGGAATCCTGAAACTCAACAGGCCTTAGTCCGTAACGCTGCTGGTGTCATAACCGGTCGGTTGTGACACCAGCAGACTACCATAGCTTTCGGCAAGTTTACGGTGCCACAATCCCGCATCAGAAAGCGTCCGCTTCCAGAAGCTCTGAATGCATCGGCTAAGCCGATAGTTGGCGAATTCTGCCGACCGTGCCGAAGTTGGCTCCGCAAGGAAAACGAGCGGTTTTCTCGCGGTCTGACAATGCCGGTCCCGGCAATCCGAAAAGAGCAAGAAAACCCGTTGTGAAAACCAGCGCCATCTTGCACCATGCCGGTAGTCTTTTCTGGCGGGGTACGCATTGCTCATTGGCTATATCCGAGTGTCCAAGTCGGACGGCACGCAAACGCTGGAGCCGCAGCGCGACGCGCTGTTCGCGGCCGGCATTGATCCGTCGCGCATCTATGAGGATATGGCATCGGGTCGCCACGATGCGCGGCCTGGCCTGACCGCCTGCCTGAAGGCGCTTCAGCCGGGCAACACGCTCGTCATCTGGAAGCTGGACCGCCTCGGCCGCGATCTGCGCCATCTGGTGACGACGGCGGAGGATCTCCGGTCGCGCGGGATCGGGTTGAAGGTGCTGGCAGGTGCCGGCGCGCAGATCGACACGACGTCTGCCAATGGCCGTCTCGCTTTCGGCATCTTCGCGGCGTTCGCCGAGTTCGAGCGCGAGTTGATCGCCGAGCGTACCCATGCCGGCCTTGCTGCGGCGCGCGCGCGCGGTCGCATGGGCGGTCGGCCGCGCAAGATGAACCGGGCGACGCTGACGATGGCGATGGCGGCGATGTCCGATCGAGGTGTCGTCGCGGCTGATGTCGCTAAGCGGCTCGGGATCACGACCACGACCCTGTATGTCTATGTCAACGGCGACGGCACCCCCAAGGCGCCGGGGCAGGCGTTGCTCGATGCGGGTCCCACTCGGCAACCGCAAAGCCAGGCTGCATAATGAGCGCGGGCGTCACGGTCCCCATCGAGGCGATCGTGACGCTCCGACGTCGTTTGGCGGCATTGCCGGCAAGGCATCCCGAGCGGCAGCCGCTGATGACATCGACCGCCGAACTCTACGACATCAGCCGCGCTACGCTCTACCGGCTGTTGCGCGGCGAGCGAAGGCCGAAGGACGCACACCGTGCCGATCGTGGCCTGTCGCGCACCATGCCTGCCGGCGAGATCGAATGGTGGTGTGAGGTCGTTGCGGCGATGAAGAGCCGCACGACCAACCGTCAAGGCCGTCGTCTCTCGACGAAGCGTATCCTCGAAATCGTCACCGAACACGGTGTCGAGACCCCCGATCGCGGTCTGGTGAAGCTGCCGGCAGGTCGGTTGGCTGCCTCGACACTCAACCGGCACATGCGGCAACGGGGATACGACACCGAGCGGATGACGCGCGAGCCGGCTGCGGTGCGCTATCAGGCCGAACGCGCCAACATGCTCTGGCATTTCGACATGAGCCCGTCGGATCTCAAGCAGTTGAAGGCCCCGACCTGGATCGATCCCGATCGTAATGGCGCGCCTACGTTGATGCTGTTCTCGGTGGTCGATGACCGGTCGGGCGTCGTCTACCAGGAATATGCGCTCGTCTATGGGGAGGATGCCGAGGCGGCGCTGCGCTTCCTGTTCCGTGCGATGGCACCAAAGGAGGACAATCCGTTTGGAGGTATTCCGGAGAACATCCAGCTCGATGGCGGCCCGGTCGGCAAATCGAGCGTGTTCAAGGGGGTCATGGAATGTCTCGGGATTACCGTCACTCCGCACATGCCAGCAGGGTCGGACGGACGCCGCACGACCGCGCGCGCCAAGGGGAAAGTCGAGCGCCCGTTCCGCACTGTCAAGGAAGCGCACGAGACGCTGTACCACTTTCACGAACCCGCCAGCGAGGAGGAGGCCAATCGCTGGCTGGCGCGCTACATCGCCACCTACAACAGCGGCGACCATCGTCGCGAGCCGCATTCTCGGATCGACGACTGGCTCGGCCACCTGCCCGATGGCGGCATTTGCGCCATGTGCAGTTGGGAGCGCTATTGCGCATTCGCGCGCGAGCCAGAGCGCCGCAAGGTCGGCCTCGACTGCCGGCTGACCGTCGCCGGCGTTACCTATGAGGTCACGTCCGAAGTGGCCGGCGAAACGGTTGTCGTCTGGTGGGGGCTGTTCGACCAGGAGCTATGGGTCGAGCATGGCGATGACCGATACGGCCCGTTCGATCCGGTCGGAGGGCCGGTGCCGCTGCATCGCTATCGCAAGCATCGCAAGAGCCGGCGCGAGGTCCGCGCGGATCGCGTCGATGCGCTGGCGACGAAGATCGGAATCCCTCGCTCGGTCTTGACGGGCGAGGACGACATCGTGGTGATCGGTCGCAAGCCCACCGATGGGATCGCACCTGTGCCGGCCCGGCCATTCGCCGATCCAGATCCGTTCGCCGAACTCACCTTCGCCACGCCGCTCAAGGCACGCTTCGCCATATCCGAGGAACTGCGCCTGCCGCTTGGCGGCCTTTGCGAAGAGGACCGCGCCTTCATCGACGCGTTGCTCGCGCGCACGCTGTCCCGGCCCGAAGTGATGGATGAAATCCGCAGGCGATTCCCGCCCGGCCACAGACGGAGCGGCTGATGCAGACCGAGGTGATGCGCTATTACGGGCTGGCCCGGCCCCCGGTCGATCTCGGCTTCTTCGAGACCGAGCATCATGCCCAGCTTACCCATGATCTGAAGACCGCGATCACAGGTGGTCGCCTGATCGCGCTTACGGCCACCATCGGCTCGGGCAAGACCGTGCTGACGCGGCGACTGCGCGAAGAACTAGAGCGCGAGGGCCGTGTGATCGTCTCGCGCGCGCTCAGCCTGGAAAAGGCCAAGATATCGGTGCCGCTGCTGGTTGCAGCGCTGTTCTATGATCTTTCGTCTGAGAAGACCGTCTCGATCCCAAGCCAATCGGAACGGCGCGAACGCGATTTGCAGGAGCTGTTTCGCAAGGCCAAGCGACCGGTCGCGCTGTTCGTCGACGACGCCCACGACCTCCACCCAAAGACGCTGACCGCGCTCAAGCGCCTCGTTGAGCTTGTCACCGAGGGCGGCGGTCAACTGGCCGTGATCCTCGTCGGCCATCCGAAGCTGCGCAACGACCTGAAACGCCCGCTGATGGAGGAAATCGGCGACCGGACGACCGTGTTCGAGTTTGGCGGCCTGCGCGATCGGCAGCGCGACTATATCGACTGGGCGCTGCGCACCGCACTGTCGCCGGGGATAGAACCCGATGCCGTGCTGACCGAAGACGCCGCGATCCTGCTCGCCGCCAAGCTTAAGACACCGCTCCAGATCGGCCGCCATCTCGTGCGCGCGTTCGAAGCCGGGTTCGAGGCCAGCGTGAAACCGATCGATGCCGCTACCGTAGAGGGTGTGCTGTCACGCCAGATTGACGACCTCGAACCCCAGCTTACCCGCCACGGCTACGATACGAAGAGCCTGGCGGACCAGTTCGACGCCAAGCCGGCGGAGATACGGCAACTGCTCCGGGGCGGGCTTGATCCGGCTCGTGCGCGCGAGCTGACCGACGATATGCGCGCGGCAGGATTACCGCTTTGACCGCCGTGTCCGCGATCCCGCGCCGCTCGGTGAACATCTCGCGTCCGTCGCATCGAATGTGATTTGCGTCTCACCGAACGTGCGCCGGCTGATCGCCAGCGTCTCACATAATTCAAGCGCGAAAGCCCCCTCTATTGCAGTTCCGGGCGATCATCATTGCGAGCCGCTACAATTACCGCGTCGAGCGTGCGCCGGCGATTGCCCCCGGCTCCTTTTTGATCGTGCCCACATCGCACCCTTGCGGAACTTGCGCACGCTGCACGGCAAGCTGCCGCATCCCTTCGTAATCGACACCCCACAAACCTGCGCGCTGGGCTGCTGCTTGGCGCATCAGGTCGACATAGGCGCCGCCTGAATAGACGCGGTAATCGACGGCATAGCCTTGAGCGACCATGGTGGCGCCCACGCTCGCCTTGTTGCTGGGGAAGCGGCAGGACAGATTCAACCGCCCATAGCTCTTGGCTGTGGTGCGGCACTGTTCTTCGCGTCGCAGGGCATAGTCAAACAGTGACGCCGAGCACGTCAGCCCGCCATCGCGGGCCGCCAGCTCACGCAGCGCCTCGCTCGCCAGCGCCTTGAGCTGCGGCCGATCGTCGTCAGGTGCATCGATCCCGACAATCCGCACGCGACCGTTTGAGAAATCGACGGTATCGCCATCGATAATCCGGGGAGAAGGAGAGGATAGCTGGGTCTGCGATGCTTCGACCAGCGATGCCTTGTTCTGCGCGATGGAATAGACCGCCACGACAACGAAAGTCGCCCCCATCATCCAGCGCTGATAGGGCGGTACGCCGGGAAACAGCTTCATGCTGCTCGGATCTCGCGCAGGAGATCGTTCCAGTCGCCGCTGTGTGGCGGCAGCTTGGTGAGTAGCCTACGGCCATTATTGGTCAGGTGAGGGGTGGCCCGTTCTACGGCGCGCGCCGCTTCGACGCCGTGCTGGCTGTAGAGGATGACGGTGTGGATGCTCTCCGGGATCGCAATGCCCTGATAGCGCTCGATGCCCAGCACCGGCCAGACGAAGTGACCGGGTTCGAGCAGGTTCATCACGCTTGCGGCATCCTCGACGCCTTCTGCGAGACGCAGCACGCCATCGGTTGGAATACCGCCCCAGCGCACCGCGCCGGTGCCGGGATTGCCCAGCATACGCTTGGGTTCGGGCATGTCGGCCTTCCAGCGGCCATCGGGCGTCAGGAAGGTGCGGTGGATCGCAACGACGCCGGCGTCTTCCTCGATCGGCACGATCAGCGCCGGGGCAAACGCCTTGGCGGCGCCTGCACCGCACTGGCAACGCGGATCGAAGCGAGCGTTGATCCCCTCGGGCACGATCGCACGGGTGCGCAGGTAGCGATCGGCGAGGGTGCCGACATAGGGGTCAGCATGACGCCAGACTGCAAGGGCGACCTTGTTGAGATCAGTCTTGCTCTCCTGACGCTGCCCCGGATCATGATCGGGGCGCGCGAGGATCTTGCCGGACCGAAGCGCCGTCATGATGGCTTCGGCAGTGCAGCCGGCGAAACAGTGGAACAGCACGGCGCGGTCGCCTACGCGAACGGAAAGGCTTGCCTTGCTATCGGAATGGGCAGGGCATCGGCACATGGCAAAATCGCCCGTCCATCGGCCGCCAAGCTGGCGAACAATTCGGTCGGCCTGTTCCTCAATCGTAGCGATATGCCGTCGGGCCATTTAAGACACCTCCGTTGAAGCGCCTTGTCATGCTATCGCAGCGCGATACAGGACACCAGCGAAAACCATATAAATCGCTTGTAGGGTTGGAATGGAATTAGAGCTACTACTGGAACGCGAACTTACGACGCATCGCCCTCCAGGTGGGACGATCACAGACGTTCACGTGTGCCAGCACGACTCCGGCAAGTGGCACATCAATATCCGCGTGAGCTGGCGGGGAACTGCACTTTTCCATGTGGGGCTGTACGACAAGAAGCGCATCCGCTTGTATAAGCGCGCTTCTTCCGCGATCCGACATATCATTCTAGGATATGGCTACGAGGGCGTAATAAGTTTGCACCCATATCCGGGCATGAGGGACGAGGCGACGTTTTAGCGGGGTAAGCTGTTCGCAGTAGCAGCAACCCATGTCGCTTTCGGGGTGGCCATCACGGTTTTCTTAACATAGCCTGTTTTCACAACTGGAGTGAAAACATGGCAAATCGCTTATGTTCATTCCCGGTGTGCGTCGCGCATAATGCCGCGTTGATCGCATCGGTTTCGGCCCGGACCGCCGACTCTCGCATTACTGGCGATCGTGGAATGACGATCGCGCTCTTGCCCTATGCCCCTGACATAGAAAGCTGCAAGCGGTGACGCTTCCCGCCGCAGTCGTCATGGGCCTCGCCGCGCAATGCGCGCCAGATGTGGCTCCAGAGACAATCGCGGCAATCGTGAAAACGGAAAGCCAGGGCTACGAGCTGGCGATCAACATCAACGGATTGGGTCACAAGGTCGCCCAGCCAACTACACTGGCGCAGGCGATCAGCATCGCGCGCGCCTATGTCGCCAAAGGCTATTCCGTCGATCTTGGCTTGGGACAGATCAACTCCCGGAACATGAAGGCCCTCGGCCTGACGTGGGATACGGTCTTCGAACCCTGCACGAACATCGCTGCTGCCGGGGCGGTTCTCGCCGGAAATTATCGTCAGGTCAGAAACGGGCTGCACCCGCAACGCGCGCTGCGCATAGCGCTCTCCATGTACAATACCGGATCGCAGTCACGTGGCTTTGCCAATGGCTATGTGGGGCGGGTGGTCGGCAATGCCGGCTTCGCCACCACCGCCCAGCCTGCGACGGTCCCATCGACCGCAATTACCAGCACGGCTGACACCGCAACCGCAGCGACGGTGCTGGCCGCCCTGGTCGAAGAAAATACGTCCGACATGGGGACGCCTCGCGCGGCTCCATCCCCCCCGCCGCCATCGTGGGACGTGTTCGCAAAGGCGGAATTTGAGCGAGCCAGGCTCGCCGGAGAAGGAGACAACCGATGAACCTTGTGTCGCTCGGCGTGCCGACGCTCACCCTTCGATCCCGCGTCACCGCCCGCATCTACGCATTATCGCCGCGCCGTCGGAAACTGGCGCGCATCCTGTCGATGTTCGGCCTGGTGGCGCTGGCCTCGCTGCTCTCCGCCGAACCCGCGCTGGCGCAAACCAATCTCGAAAGTTTCGGCCAATCCGTACTGAACCTTCTCAGCAACGGCCTGCTGCGTACCGTCGCCATTCTCGCGATCATCGCCGCAGGATTTGGCTGGCTGACGGGCCGTGTCAATACCGGTGCTCTTGTCACCGTCATCATCGGTATCGCCCTGATCTTTTCCGCGCCGTGGATCGTCGACCAGCTCAACGCCGGCTGATCTTTGCAAGGCGGGGCGAGGGCCGCCCCGCCATCACCGCATAATGCCTAAGGTTCGCACATGGACGAGGATCGGGAAATCATGGCGCGCAATCCGCTATTCCTGGCGGTGACGCGCCCTGCGCTGTTCGCCGGTATTCCGATCGAAGCGGCCGTGGTCATCCTGCTGTCCTCGGTGATTGTGCTGATCGGGTTCAACAATCCCGTATATGCAGCAGTCATCGCGGCGGTGATGTTCGGCCTTTCGCGGCTGATCGTCCGCCATGACGTGAACGCCTTCCGCCTCATCTTCCTGTGGGGACGCACCAAGGCGGCCAACCGCAACCGGGCATTCTGGGGTGGCTCCAGCTACACCCCGCTGCCTCTCAAGGGAATCAAGCGCAAGGGATTCGGTCGCAATGGCTAAGCCGAACCGCCTGTCCGACCAGGTGCCGATGAAGGTGGCTCTCAAAGAGGTGCTGCCGACCAAGTTCCTGCCATACGCACGCCATGTCACCGACGAAGTGGTGGCGCTGGATTCCGGCGCCATCATGCTGTCCTTCGAGTTGCAGGGCCGTGCATTCGAGACGGCCGACGTGCGTGATCTCAATGACTGGCACGCCAAACTCAATGGTATGTTGCGCAACCTGCACGACGATCGCCTGTCGATCTGGACGCATCTCGTGCGTGCGCGCGTCGAGCAATATCCTGGCGGCAATTTCCGGTCGCGGTTCGCGCGCGACCTCGATGCCGCCTATTTCGCGCGGATGAACAAGGAGCGGATGTTCATCAACCGCTTCTTCGTGACGCTGGTGCTGCGTCCTGCGATCCACGGCGCCGACAAGCTGGTCCAGCTCTTTAAGAGCAAGGCCCGAGCTGGCGCGGAGGCGAATGCCATTGACGTCGATCTCCTCGAAGCCCTGGAAGACAAGGCTCGCGATTTTGAGAAGCTGATGGACCGATGCGCACCGCGCCGATTGGCGATCTACGGGCACAATGGTCTGAAATTTTCCGAAACGATGGAAGTCGCGGAAATGGTGATGACCGGGAGGCATCGGCGTGTCCCTATCATTCGCGGCCACCTCGGTAGCGCGCTGTATCGTCAACGGGTGATCTTCGGCGGTGAGACGGTCGAGGTCCGCGACGCCGATCGCAGTGCGTTCGGGGGCATCTTCGGCATTCGGGAGTATCCGGCGTTCACGACGCCGCGCCAGTTCGAATCCCTGCTCGCAGTCGATTTCGGCTTCGTGCTCACCCAGTCCTTCACTTTCCTCGGCCGCGCTGCGGCTTCGGAGCGGTTCCGTCTGCGGCAAAAGCAAATGGAGAATGCCGACGATCGCGCCGTCAGCCAGATGCTCGATCTCGAAGATGCGGCCGACGATCTGATGTCCAATCGCTTCGTCCTGGGCGACCACCATTTCACGCTGGCGGTCTATTCCGACAGCCTGAAGGGGCTGCGCGATAATATGTCGATCGCGCGCGCGGCGCTGGCCGACACCGGCATGGTTGCCGCCCGCGAGGGGGCCGCGCTCGAAGCGGCCTATTGGAGCCAGCTCGTCGGCAATTTCCAATGGCGTGCAAGGCCAGCGCCTATCACGTCGCTCAATTTTGCAGCGTTTTCCCCGTTCCACACATATCCCGCCGGCCTTGCCACCGGCAATCATTGGGGCGACGCCATCGCGCTGATGAAGACGAGTG
The DNA here is from genome assembly GCF_015594425.1 of Novosphingobium sp. HR1a. Taxonomy (NCBI): domain Bacteria; kingdom Pseudomonadati; phylum Pseudomonadota; class Alphaproteobacteria; order Sphingomonadales; family Sphingomonadaceae; genus Novosphingobium; species Novosphingobium sp. HR1a. The sequence continues at coordinate 32,304 of NZ_JABXWS010000119.1, read as the reverse complement.
CCCGAAGCCCGTATTTCTTCAGCTTCCACAAGCGCGACCTGGGCCATACGCTGGTCATCGGGCCTTCCGGGGGCGGCAAGACCGTCATCGTCAACTTCCTGATGGCGCAGGCTGAGAAGACGGGCGCGCGACAGATTTTCATCGACAAGGACCGCGGCGCACAGATTTTCGTGCTGGCTTCGGGCGGCACCTATCTCGCTTTGGGGAATGGCACACCCACGGGCTTTGCTCCTCTCAAGGCGCTGGAGAATACTGCGGAGGATCGGGCCTGGTTGTCGCTCTTCGTGCGCCAGCTCGTCCGCACCGAGAGCCGCCCGATCTCGGTTCAGGAAGAACGGATGATCGACGAAGGCATTGCCGCAGTGATGCGGCTGCCCCGCGATGATCGCTCGCTCGATGCCCTGCGCTCGATGCTGGGCATGTCGGATGCAGGCGGCGTCGGCGCCCGTCTGGAGAAATGGACATCGCGCGGCTCGATGGGGTGGGTGTTCGACAATCCGGCGGACGAAATGACGCTCGATACCCGCTTCATCGGTTTCGACATGACGGATTTCCTCGACAATGACGAAATCCGCGCGCCGGTGATGCTGTACCTGTTCCACCGGATCGATAAGCTACTGACTGGCGAACGCACCATCATCGCGGTCGACGAGTTCTGGAAGGCGCTGGGCGACGAGGCTTTTCGCAGCTTCGCGCAGGACGGCTTGAAGACCTACCGCAAGCGCAACGCGCTGATGGTGTTCGCCACGCAGTCGCCTGCGGATGCTCTCAAAAGCGACATCGCCCATTCTATCCTTGAGCAGGTCGCAACCCAGGTAATGCTTCCCAACCCCAAAGGCGCGCGCCGTGATTATGTTGACGGCTTCTCACTGACCGATGCCGAATTTCAACTGATCCGCGAGGAGCTTTCGCCGGAATCCCGCAAGTTTCTGGTGAAGCAGGGCCATGACAGCGTGGTGGTCGAACTGGATCTGACCGGCCTCGATGATGAACTGGCCGTCTTGTCGGGACGCGCGGAAACCACGTCCATCGCCGTCGAAGCGGCTGCCGAATTTGGGCCGGACCCGGCGACCTGGCTCCCGATCTTCCACCAACGTCGTCGTCCGAGCTGAAGGAGTAATGGCATGCGTCGTTTGAAAGCTGGTTCCATCGCGCTAGCAGGGTCAGCGCTCTTGTGCGCCGGGACGGCGCGGGCCCAACTTGGCACGGGTATCGTGTTCGATCCTCGCGCCTTCGCACAGCAGATCAAGCAACTGGAGCAGGCAAGACAGGCCATCCTCCAGGGTAAGCAACAGATTGAGCAGGCGCAGTCGCTGTATCGCGACCTCAACAAGGCGACTGACATCAACAATGTCGCCAACCAGCTCAAGAGCGACATGCTGCGCACCAGTGACGTGTCTTCGTCCAGCCTGGACGGCTACACGAACGGCAATGTCGATGTGGTCGGCGGTCTGCGCGGCAAGGCGAGTGACGTTTATCAGGATCTCATAGGTCGGTCCTCGCAAGCGGCCACGGAGAGCGAGCGCGCCGCTTACGAACAGGGCGCGCGTGAAGCGGCCGTTTCTACCGGCCTTGCCAGCAACGTCGGCGATGCAGTGACAAGCCGCCGCGAAGGGCTGGATGAGCTTCGGGCGCGCCTCGGCAATGCCACCTCGGCCGCCGAGCGAGCCGATATGTCCGCCCGCTTACAGCTCGAACAGGCGCAGATGATGAATGACCAGATGGCGTTGCAGGCGGTTGAGCTTCAGCGCCGTGCGAAAGCTGAGGCGGACTATCAGCGATACGTCGCCCTTCAGCAGTCCGATCGCGCGAGCTTTAAGGCTGGCATGGGATTAGATTGATGACCCCCACGTTCCAAAAATACCTCGGCATCGCCTTGGCCCTTACGTTCATCAGTGGTTGCTCTCCATCTGAAAAAGATCAGACCGGCGATCACCTAAGATCGGATATGCCGCTTCGCGATGTGGCGTTCTACACGGAAAATCAGCCGCAGCGCCAAGAGATGGAAGCAGTCTGTGCGGACTGGAAATCATCACAGCGTCCGCCTGCTAGTTGGCCTTCAATCGTCGTCTCTACGTGCAACAATGTCGATACCGCCAATGAACTGCTGAGATCCCGGAAGGACCGCGACGAATTTAAGAAAGGCATGGGTGTGTGATGCCATTGCCCTGCTCACGATCAAGCAAGGGGTAGGACAGTGGGAAACCTCTTCCAGACCATGTTTGCCTATCTCAGTGACGCTTTGGCCGGCGTAATCTCAGCCTACGCTGGCGTCGTGGGCTGGATTTCAGGCCCTCTTCGCGTGGGCGTCACCATCTATATAATCCTCCTCGGTATCGCGATACTTCGCGGAGCCGTTGAATATCCATTCCGCGAATTTGTGTTTCGTGGAATGAAATTGGCCGCGCTCGTGTTCGCGGTGACGACGCTCTACGGAGCGTCTGTCAGCCTTTTTACGATGGACGGCCTTCCTCGCGATGTAGCGACGGCGGTAGGCGGGCCAAGCGTCACCGGACTAGGCGATTTCTTCGATCAAATTGTGAGAGGCGCATCGAATACGGTGGTGAAAATCACCGAAATTCAAGATGCTCGGACCGCTGCCGCTGGTAAAAACCTAGTGGGTCTGCCGAATAATATCGTCGAGATATTTTTCACGGGTATCTACTGCCTAATCCTGATGGTCTTAGCCATTCTATCAGCGGCTTTGGGCTTCACCATCTGCGCCTTTGCGCTTTTTTCATTAGCTCTGCTTGCCGTTGTTGGCCCTATTTTCGTCGCGGCATTGCTGTTTGAGTCTACGCGGTCGTTCTTCTTTTCGTGGCTTGGCTCAGTCATCAATTATGTGATGCTGGTCGCATTCGCGCTGCTGCTGACAATCTTCATTCGCAACACCGGCGAAGATTTCATGGGTCAAGCCTTCACCGGAGACACCAACATTCCGGTGATCGCGATCCGGGCTATCGCCTTTTACGTACTGGGGTTCTTCTTTTTCCTACAAATTCCGGGTCTCGCCGCTGGCCTAGGCGGAGGCGGCGCGTCCCTCGCGACACAATTCGCGAACGCTGCAACCGGCAACGTCGCGCCCATGCTGGGCCGCGCCATGTCGAATGCACCCTCCGCTGCTGCGGCGCGCGCATGGCGCGCAGCTCGCCGTGGCGGGGGCGGAAGCCGCGCCACTGGCGGCACTCTCAGTCGTACCAACTAGCCCGGAGAGATGGAATGACGATCAGATCAGCCATTGCCGTCCTTGCTCTCGTGTCGCTCGTGCCATCAACGCCTGCGACCGCCGCAAAGGACGAGAAACTGGCGCGCTGTAACGGCAAGCATAAGCGTCCAGCAAACCCATATGGCACTGTACTGCCGACCGTGCCTGAACGATCCGCAGCGGCAACAACAAGCCGAACTGTGCCACGTGGCACACCCGATGGGCAGGCGACGCCGGACGCTTCAGCGCCTCCTGCGACCAATCTATTCCCGTCTGACGCGCAATCTACTGCGCCTCAAGCGACCGACGCATCCCATGCCGAGAAGGTGCCAGCGATCAGCGCGGTGACGACTTCTTCAAGCGCCAGCGCGGCGCTTCTCCCTCGATTTGCGAGCTGCTGACATGGCGATCGGCGTGAGAGACCAAGACGAAGATCTTAAGGCATATTTCGCAGAAGCGGAAAGCTGGGATCGAGACAGGTTTGTTGTAGCCGCGCGTTCACGCCGACTGGCGTGGATCGTTGCAGGCGTCGCGACAACATTGGCGGTAGTAAGCGTCGGCGCGGTGATGGCCTTGTCCCCGTTGAAGACCGTGGTGCCCTATGTCGTCACCGTTGATCGATCAACGGGGGCAACGGACGTCACGCAGGAACTGCGCGGCGATAAGGCGATCACCTATGATGAGGCGGTTCGCAAATATTTCCTCGCCGACTATGTGCGCAACCGTGAAGGATGGATTCCGCAGGCACGGGAAGAGTTCTTCCGCAAGGTGCTCGCCCTTTCCAATCGGGAGGAGCAGGCGCGCTGGACGACCTTCTACCGGAAGGACAACCCGGACTCCCCGCAGAACCAGTTCACTGCCAATGACGCCGTGTTTGTGGCGATCCGCTCCGTAGCTTTCATCTCTCCGACTGTCGCCCAAGTCCGGTTCGTCAAGCGGCTTGAGCGCGACCAGCAAGCAATCGAGACACCTGCCATCGCAACGATCACATTCGATGTGCTGTCGAAACCGGAAACGGAATCTGGTCGATACGCTAACCCGCTCGGGTTTCAGGTGCGGTCCTACCGAGCAGACGCGGAGGTTCCGACGCGATGAAACCCACACTTCTCATGGCCACCGCCATCCTCGCTCTCGCGCCTGTACCGGCACTGGCAGAACAGACCCCCCGCCAGCTTGGCCCGGACGTTCGGATCAGGGAGGTCAACTACACCGACGGTAATGTCATCTCGGTCCGCAGCGCTTTCCGCACGGCGACGCAGATTGAGTTTGCTCCTGGCGAGGTCATCAAGTTCGTTGCCATGGGCGACACCGTTTCCTGGGAAGTGGCGCCCGCAGAAAATTCATTGTTCGTCAAACCTCGCGAGCGTGCGGGTGCGACCAACCTGATCGTCGTCACGGACTTTCAGGGCACGAAGCGAAATTACACCTTCGAGCTGGCAGCCGTTGCAAGTGCGCGATCGGGGGGTACGTTTTTCAAGGTTCGTCTTCGCTATCCCGAATATGAGGCGCAGCAAGCCCAACTGGCCGCCCAGCGCGCGAAACTGAATGAAGCTCTCGCGCTACAGAATGGTGCGGTCAAAACGGCCCTCGATATTGGGGTGCTCGAAGGGAAGCGGAACCTTGCATATCAGGTTCAAGGTGCATCGGATCTCCAGCCCTCCGAGATCAGCGACAACGGGCAATTCACGGTCCTCCGTTTCCCAAACCAGCGCGAGATACCGGCCCTCTTCACCGTTAATCCTGACGGCAGCGAGGCAACGGCCCCATTTGATGTGCGGGACGAGTTTGTCGTGATCCACGGCGTCTACAAGGAAATGCGCCTTCGCAGGGGCAAGGTTGTCCTGTGCATCTACAACGAAAACCCCAGCTTCTATGGCCGCGACCCCAAAACGGACACGGCCTCGGAAGTGGTCGAGCGCACGACGGAGAACTGATGTGTCCGATAAGCGATTTGACGTCGATGCCACGCCTGACGTGAATGAGATCGACCGCACACCGGCAGCGGACCGGGCCAACAAGATCCCTTCGCTCAACGCCGTCCAGTGGGATAATAAGAAGATGATTGCCGGTGCCGCGCTTGGCGGCGCAGCAATCTTCACAATCCTTACCCTCGTCACAGGTTCGGGGGGCAGCAAACAGATTACAGATGCGAAGCGAAAGGCTCCGCCGCCAGCGGTGGAAGCTCCATACGATCCCAACACAGTCATCGCGCCGACGCTTGCCACCGCACCACGCGATCCCAATGCGCCGGTCGCCCTCGCTGGTGAACAGGTGCCTGCGATCGGCCCCGACGGTCAACCGATCACACCGTATGGACCAGGCGGCCAACAACAAACCAGGCAGGCTGGTGAGGCCGAACGCCGAGCCAACGAAGCTAGGCAGCTAAGCGATAGCGCCCGCCGGTCGACTCTGATCGCTTACAATGGCAATCAAAGCATGGGTCATGCTGCGGACGACGGCGCGAATGGCGCCCCATCAGCACCAGATGATACCGGCAGTGGTCGAGCACCTTCGACCAAACTCGACGGCTTGAAGCAAACCTCCGCAATCGGCACTGCATCGGCGCGCATGATCGGGGATCGAAACTATCTTGTGACTGCCGGGGCAATCCTTCCCTGCACGCTGCAAACGGCGATGGACAGCACCGTGCCAGGATACACGACCTGCATCATTCCTCGCGACATCTATTCGGATAACGGGAGAGTGGTGCTGCTCGAAAAGGGCACTCGCGTCTTCGGCGAATATCAGGGCGGTTTGCAGCGAGGGCAAAATAGGCTGTTTGCGATGTGGACGCGCGCCGTCACACCGCGCGGTGTTGCTATCGACATCGGCTCTCCGGCGTCCGACACGCTCGGACGCGCTGGCGTCACGGGCAAGATCGACCGTTTCTTCTGGCAGCGCTTCGGTGCCGCCATGCTCTTCAGTGTGCTCGATGCTGGCGGCCAGATCGCGGGTCAGGCGGTCAGTCCGGCAGGCTCGACCGTGTTTCGCACCCCAGGAGATACTACATCGCAGGTGTTGCAGGACACGCAGCAGATCCGCCCTATTGTCAGAGTGAACCAAGGAACCGAACTGGCCATTACCGTCGCCAAGGATTTCGACTTTTCGCAAGTCTATGGACTGGCCCTGAAATGAGCACCGCAGGGTTTCGCAACACGGCGGTTCTCGATCATGCTGTACGCCCGTTGCGCCGCTACCTCGATGATGCCGATGTCACGGAAGTCGTCATCAACGAACCTGAGATCATCGGTATCGAACGGCGCGGAGGATGGACTTGGGAACGCGAGGAAGCCCTTACGCTAGACTCACTCAACCAGCTCGCAACCGCCGCTGCGGCCTTCACATCGCAGGACGTTTCCCGCGAGACACCGATCTGTTCAACAATGTTCCCGACCGGCGAGCGCGTCCAGCTTGTCCTTCCGCCGGTAGTGCCTGACGGGACCGTTTCCATCACGGTGCGCAAACCATCGACGAAAACGCTTTCGATGAAGGATTTCGAAGCCAGCGGACTGTTCGCGGAAACGAAAGTGGCAAGCAAGCGGGTCAGCAGCATGGAAGAACGCCTTCAGGGCCTTCTTCATGCAGGGCGCCATATCGAGTTTTTCGAGCTGGCGGTTCAGAGCCGGCTCAATATTCTGATCTCAGGCGCGACGGGTTCCGGCAAAACAACCTTCTCCAAGGGTCTGATCCAGCTAATCCCGGAGAACGAGCGACTTTTGACGATCGAGGATACGCGCGAGCTGGTCGTTCCGCATAAGAACGTCGTCCATATGATTTACAGCAAGGATGGCACCGGCACAGCTAAGGTCACGGCCAAAGAGCTGCTGGAAAGCGCGCTGCGCATGAGGCCCGACCGCATCTTGCTTCAGGAATTAAGGGACGGAACCGCCTTCTTCTATCTCCGCAACGTCAACAGTGGTCATCCAGGATCGATCACTACCATCCATGCGGACTCGGCCGAGTTGGCATTCGAGCAATTGACGCTGCTCGTGAAGGAAAGCGAAGGCGGCGCTGATCTCGCCCGCGATGACATCCGTTCGCTTTTAAAAATCCTTGTCGATGTCGTCGTCCAGATGAAAAAAATCGACGGTGAGTTCCGCATGACCGAGATCTACTATGATCCGGCAGCCCGCCATGCCGCCTAAGAGGGGCACCATCCTCGCTGCCGGGGTTCCGATCGCGCTCGTATTGGCCTTTGCGATCGCATCGGTCGTGGCCTGGCTCTACCTTGATCTGCCGAGCGCAAAATTTGATCCGTTTAAGATGCCAGCATTCTTCTGGTATTATCGGCATGATCCGGTGGTACTGAAGGCGCTAGGTGCTGGTCTGGTCGTCGGACTCGTCTTGGCCGGGATCATGCTGTGGTGGCTCGCCAAGCGCAAACCGCCGTTGCACGGTGCCGCACGCTTCGCGAAGGAAACCGAAATCCGCCGCGCTGGATTTCGCGCGGGTAACGGGATCGTCCTTGGAAAGCGGGCAGGCAAGTTTCTCACGTTCGGCGGCAGCGAACACGCCATCATTGAGGCCCCTACCCGCTCCGGCAAGGGTGTGGGCATCGTCATTCCCAATCTGCTCTCATGGCAGGATTCCGTCGTCGTTCTCGACGTAAAACGGGAGAATTGGGATGCGACGGCGGGCTTCAGGCAGAAACACGGCCAATCTGTCTTCCTGTTCAATCCGACAGACCCGGAGGGAAGGACGGCGCGCTACAATCCGCTCGGTTACATCGACCGCGATGATCCCGACCAGGTCGTAATCGAACTTCAGAAGATCGCGACCATGCTGTTCGTGCCGCCAGAGCGGGGGGAACCTTTCTGGACGGATTCTGCGCGGACCGCCTTTGTCGGCGTTGGCGCATACCTCGCGGTCGCGGATCAGCCCTTTACGATCGGCAGCATCTATAGGCTGATGACCACAGGCGACACGCGCGGCTTCTTCCGCCGTGTGTTGGATGATCGATCGCTGAGACTTTCTCAGGGTTGCCGCAATGCGCTGGCCGACTTCACCTCCGGGGCGGACAATACCTTTGCCGGCATCGTGCAGACCGTGACATCCAAATTGAGCCTATGGCTCAATCCGCGTGTCGATGCCGCGACCGAAGATAGCGATTTCGACCTGCGTGCTCTGCGCACCAAGCCGATGTCGATCTACCTTGGTGTGTCACCGGACGAACTGGATCGGGTTGCCCCTCTCTACAATCTTTTGTTCCAGCAGCTCATTGATCTCAATGTTCGCGCGTTGCCCAATGCAACCACGCCGCATCAGGTTCTGGTCATTCTCGACGAGTTTGCGCGGATCGGCCGCGCCCAAGTCATCGCCAGTGCCTTCTCCTATGTGGCAGGCTACGGCATTCGCCTGCTTCCGGTCATTCAGTCCCGATCCCAGCTTCGCGCTGTCTATGGCGAGCATGTCGCGAACGAAATAGTGGCCAATTGCGGTGTGGAGGTCGCATTCACGCCGAAGGAATTGCGCGTCGCCAATGAATTGTCAGAGCGGATTGGCTATGTCGGACAGGAGGCCATAACCAAGTCACTTACGATACACGGCATATTGGCGAACCGCTCCAAGTCGATGTCGGACCAGCGGCGCGCGCTGCTTCTCCCCCAGGAGCTGATGCAGTTCCCACAGGAAGAATTGCTGCTTCTGCGCGGTGGCATCCCTCCCATCCACGGGGACAAGATCCGCTACTATGCCGATGGGCTGTTCCGCACTCGCGTCCTGGCAGCTCCAGAAGTCGCAAATATCCCGCGCATTGTCCATGATGACGAAGATCTACCAAGCTGCGTCGAACCCACATTTGACCAGCTTACCGACCCTGACCCGCTGGAGTTCGCGATGGACTGCATCGTCATCCAGGATTTGCCCGACATGCTCATCGACGTGGCGGCCGAGCAACGGGGAAACGAAACTGTAGGTGTGATCGAACAGGAGCGATAACATGGTGGACCGGACCGACAATATCGAGGCGGAAGGCGATCGGCGCAGACGGCACATGGAAATCCCGGCTGATCTGGAAAGCCGATTCCTCCGCGTGGGCGATAAGCTCTATCGCAGCGCGCATGACAAAGAGCCGGTGGCGACCATCACCGCCGATCGCATCAAGGCCAAGGATCAGGCAGCCCTTCCCGACCTCATCAGGCTCGCCAAGGAGAACGGTTGGACATCGCTCAAGATCAGCGGTGACGAAGAGTTCAAACGAGCGGCATTCCTCGCCGCATCCGCGCAGGGGCTAAAAATCGACGGCTATCTACCCGATTCCAAAACGCAGGCCGCCGCTGACCGCGAGCTGGCTCGCCAAGCAGGCAAGCCAGCCACGAGCGACCAGGCCATTCGCACAGCCAATCAGGCACGTGATGCCAAGGAGCAGCCCGAACCGCGCAACGACCTCGCGGAGCGTTTCCGCAGACAAACCGATGTGCAGAACGCCAAAGACCCAGAATTGCGAAAAGCCCAAAGCCATGTTGCTCTTGCCATGGCCATTGCGACCGACCGCTTTCCGAACGAGCCGGGGAGACAGCGCGAATTTATCGCAGAGCGCAAGGAAGATGTCGCGGCTAGGATCGGACGGGGCGAGACGATCTCTGGTGTCGAGGTAAAGGCCCGTCAGGATCAGCGAGTGCGAGAGATGGCCCAGGACCAGATATTGCAGAAGTCACGCTCTATCTCACGCTGAGGACAGGAACAGACCGGCTTGGATTATGCGTTCAGCGCGTCGGCGCTGGGCGCTCCATGAAATTGCTCTAGTGCGTCGACATAGAGCGAACACAGATCAGCAGCCCCGCTAAGGCGTCGTAAATCAGCTGATTTACGTTACTCCCCCTCCTTTCCCGCAAGGATAGTTTTTGGGGCAACCGCTAATTGCCTCCAAAGGTCGAAATCGCGTCGATGACTCGGCAGTCGGCGATCTTCCCGCCATCGCAAGAGCGGGTTGCCTCGCTCAAGGCGTCGCGCAGCGCCAGCAAACGAGCAATACGATCCTCCACATCAGCAAGGTGTCGACGTGCGATGGCACCGGCCTGCCCGCAATCCTGATCCGGGTCCGAGGATAAGGCGATCAACGATCTGATTTCTTCGACCGGAAACCCAAGCTCACGGGCGTGTCGAATGAAACCGAGCTGGCGGACTTCGGCCTCGCCATAGGTTCTACGTCCACCAGATGTCCGCGCGGCCTCGGGCATCAGACCAATGCCTTCATAGAAGCGGATCGTGTTCACCTTGGTCCCCGTCCGCTTCGCCAAGTCACCGATCATCAACACCCACGTCACCTCCAAAGATAATGCTTGCTCCTACAGTGACTGTAGATCGTAAAGGCGGGGCATGAATGCAAGCGAATCCTCCTGCTGCGGGTGTACCGGCGATACGAAACGCGCCGAACATGATCCCGCCTATCGTCGCGCGTTGTGGATCGTGGTCCTTCTCAACCTTGGGTTCGGGCTGATCGAAATCGTCGGCGGCTTCTTCGCCGACAGCCAGGCGCTGAAAGCGGATGCGCTCGATTTCGTCGGTGACGGCACCATCTCGCTGTTCGGCCTGATCGCGCTGGGCTGGGTGCCCCGCGCTCGCGCGCGGATCGCCCTTGCGCAGGGAATTTTTCTCGGTGCCCTGGGGCTGGGGGTGATCGGCTTTGCAGTCTGGCGGGCGATGAACGCCGTGGCGCCAGAAGCAGAATTGATGGGCGGCCTCGGCATTGTCGCGCTGATCGTCAATGTCAGCGCCGCCCTTGTGCTTTCCCGGTTCAAGGAGGGAGACGCTAATGTGCGCGCGATCTGGCTGTTTAGCCGCAACGATGCCGTCGCTAACATCGCCGTGATCGGTGCGGCCGCACTGGTGGCATGGACGGGCAAGGCATGGCCCGATCTCGCAGTTGCTGGCGTGATTGCGCTGTTGTTCCTGCACTCGGCTTGGGAAATCATCCGGGGCGCGCGCACCGAATTGCGCGAGGTCGCATGAGCCGTTGCTACCGCACGCTGATCGTAGGCGTCACTGCAATGCTCCCCATGTCGCCTGTTCTGGCGCAATCGCCCTCACAAGGGCCATTCCTGACACTCGATGAGGCTATTACCCAGGCACAAGCCAATTCGCCCACGAATGCGGTTGCGTCGGCGGGATTGCAGGCCGCCGACGCACAGCGCCGGGTCGCTCGACTGCGCCCCAATCCATCGCTGGAGGCCACGACCGAGAATGTCGCCGGCACCGGCGTCTATAACGGCCTACGTTCGGCCGAGACGACAGTCGGCCTGTCCGTTCCGATTGAGCTGGGTGGCAAGCGTTCAGCCCGGATCGCTGTTGCGGAAGCGCAAGGCGGCCGCGCACAGCTCGACGCGACGATCGCTGCGGCCGATCTGCGGCTGCGCGTAATCCAAGCCTACAACGAGGCGGCTGCGGCGGGCCAGCGCGTCGCTGTCGCGCGAGAACAGGTCAGCATCGCCGGCGAAGTGCTGCGGGGCGCGCGGGTCCGCGTCCGCGCCGGCAGCGCTTCGCCGCTAGAAGAACAACGCGCCGACGTGGCGCGGATCAACGCGGAAGGCGCGGCGGAGCGAGCGCAGCGCACCGCAGAAGTGACGTTCGCCAATCTCGGTCGCCTGATCGGTACTCCGGTGACGGCCATCGACCAGACTTGGTTCGCGCGTTTGCCGGGGATCGGTCCTATTGTGCCGGTAGATAGCGCCTCAACCCTGACCGCTGCTGCGGCCCGCGCCGATCTGACGACCGCCGATGCGCAGGTTCGTCTTGCCCGATCTCAGCGCGTGCCCGACATCGCGATCAGCGCCAGCGCCCGCCGTCTGGAGATGACCAACGACACAGCAGCGGTTTTCGGACTATCCGTGCCGCTGCCGCTGTTCAACAACGGAAAGGCGACTGTCGATCTCGCATCCGCCCAGCGCAGCCAGTTAGACGCCTTGCGGCGTGTCGCGACGCTAAACGCGGAACAGGAAATAGCGATGGCGCAGGCCGATGTGGGTAATGCCGCCACCAGCGCGCGCAACGCTACCGGCCCGGCCCTGGCTGCGGCAACCGAAGCGGCGCGGATCGCGCGCATTGGCTACCGGGAAGGTAAATTCAGCCAGCTCGACCTACTCGAAGCTGAGCGCACGCTGGCAGAAACACGGGCAGCAGCGATCGACTCGCTCGCCGCCTATCACGATGCACAGGCACGGCTCGAACGCCTCACCGCTGCCGCTCCCGAACCGGTGAAGGACAATTGATGACGAAGATCGCCAAGCGGGCTGTGCTGTCCGCCCTGCTTCCCCTGACGCTGATCGCGTGCGGCAAGGGCAGTGAGAAGCAGGCCGACGACATGCCTGCGATGGAAGGGATGGAGAAGGGCGAAGCGGAAAAGCCCGCAGAAAAGGATGCGGTAACCCTCTCCGCCCGCCAGATCGCAGATGCCGGCATCGAAGTCGGGCACCCCAAGGGCGGCGGGTCGGCAGGGATGATCGAACTGCCCGCCTTGGTGCAGGGCGATCCGCAAGGCCTCCAAGTCGTCTCCGCGACAATCGGGGGGCGTGTCGTCGCCCTTAATCGGAACCTTGGCCAACCTGTCGGTCGCGGCGATACGCTCGCGGTGATCGAAAGCCGGGAAGCCGCGTCACTCAACGCTGAAATAGAAGCGGCGCGCGCCCGCGCTGCGCTCGCGCAGTCCAATCTTCGCCGTGAGCAACGCCTGTTCGCGGAGCGCGTCTCGCCCGAACAGGACCTCATCGCGGCGCGCACGGCCGCGACGGAAGCCAATATCGCGGTGCGGCTCGCGCAGCAGCAGCTCTCAGCAACCGGCGGCAGGGCTGGTGCGCTCAACCGCGTCGCCATTCGCGCACCGATCTCGGGCCAAGTCATTGCCCGTGCCGCGACGCTGGGTCAGACCGTGGCGGCGGATGGCGAACTCTACCGCATCGCCAATCTGTCGCGCGTCACCGTCGCCGCTTCGCTGTCGCCGTCTGATGCCGGTCGCATCAGACCCGGTGCGCGCATCGTGGTCACGGCGGCCGGGCGTCGGCAAGAGGCCCGGGTGACGTACGTTTCTCCCGTCTTGGATGAGACCACCCGCCTTGTTCAACTCATCGCGACTCTCGACAATCGCGGCGAGATATGGCGTGTCGGCGAGCCGGTTACGGCCTCGGTGGAGCTACCCGCAACCGGCGACCGTACTGTCACCGTGCCATCGACTGCGGTGCAGTCGGTCGAGAACCGGACGGTTGTATTCGTCCGCACGGCCACGGGCTTCAAGGCGGTCCCAGTGACGACGGGCCGGCGCGATGGCGATTTGGTCGTTATCACTTCCGGCCTGACCGGCGGCGAGCGCATCGCGACCACCAACAGTTTCACGCTCAAGGCCGAACTCGGCAAGGGCGGCGAAATGGATATGGACTGATCCGATGATCAGTCGTCTTGTCACCTTCGCGGTCGAGCGCCGCTGGCTCGTCCTGCTCGTCACCGGAATCTCGGCGCTCCTCGGAGTGCTGGCGCTCCAGCGCTTGCCGATCGATGCCGTCCCCGACATCACGAACAACCAGGTTCAGGTCAACGTGATGGCGCCCTCGCTATCGCCCGATCAAATCGAGCGGCAGGTTTCCTTCACGATCGAAACCGCGCTCGCTGGCATTCCCGGCCTCGAATATACCCGCTCGCTCAATCGCAACGGTTTCGCGCAGGTGACGGCGGTTTTCTCCGATGCGACCGACATCTACTTCGCGCGTCAGCAAGTAGCCGAAAGGCTTCGCTCGGCCGAAGAGCGCTTGCCGCAGGGCGTGATGCCTGAAATGGGGCCGATCGCCACTGGCCTAGGCGACATCTTCATGTGGACGGTCGAGCTGCGCGAGCTGGATCAGGTCCGTCACCGTGACGGGGAGCCGGGACTGCAACGCGACGGCAGCTATATCACACCGGAGGGCGAACACCTTGTAAGCGAAGAGGACAAGGCGACTTACCTCCATACGGTGCAGGAATGGATCGTTGCGCCCCAGCTACGCGGCACGCCGGGCGTTGCTGGCGTGGACTCGCTGGGCGGCTATGATCGCCAGTATCTCGTCATGCCCGATCTGCAACGGCTTGCGGCGCTCCGCCTGACGATCCAAGACCTCGCGACCGCGCTTGAACGCAACAACACCAGCATCGGCGCGGGCACCGTCAACAACAACGGCGCCGGACTGTTCGTCCGTTCGGATGCGCGCGTACGGACGGCGAACGAGCTGGCGCGGACGGTTGTCGCGACCCGCGAAGGCGTACCCATCACCTTGGATCAGGTAGCCACGGTCCGCACAGGGCATGGCATTCGCACCGGCTCGGCGTCGGAGAACGGCCATGAAGTCGTCGTCGGCACCGCAGTCATGCGGATCGGGGAGAACAGCCGCACCGTCGCCACCGCTGTTGCCGATCGCCTCGCCGCAATCGGGCGTTCGCTCCCCGCCGACATCGTAGTCAAACCCGTGCTGGATCGCACCGATCTGGTGAACTCGACGATCACGACGGTCGCGCGCAACCTCGCCGAAGGCGCGGTGCTAGTCATCGTCGTGCTGTTCCTGCTGCTGGGCAATTTCCGGGCGGCGTTGATCGCCGCACTGGTCATCCCTGTCACCATGCTGCTGACGAGCGCTGGAATGTTGAGGGCAGGCGTATCGGCGAACTTGATGAGCCTCGGTGCGCTTGATTTCGGCCTGATCGTCGATGGAGCGGTCATCATCGTCGAGAACGCCTTGCGCCGGCTCGCCGAACGCCAGCACGAGACGGGCGATCGTCTCCCACTACAGGAACGGCTCGCCATCGTCGCGGCTTCCGCGCGCGAGATGATCCGGCCCTCGGTCTATGGGCAGGCAATCATTATCCTTGTCTATGCACCGCTGATGACCTTCTCGGGCGTCGAGGGCAAAATGTTCGAGCCGATGGCGCTTACCGTCATCATCGCCCTCGTCTTCGCCTTCATGCTGTCGCTCACCTTCGTGCCCGCAGCCATCGCGGCGTTCATCACGGGCCGGGTGGACGAGAAGGAAAGCCGCATCGTCACGGCTCTCAAGCGCCGATACGAACCCGGCCTTGATGCTGCCATGCGGCGTCCAAGCGTGACGATCGGCGCGGCCGTAGCGGCCGTCGTCGCAGCGGTGTTGGCCTTCTCCACTTTGGGGCAGGAATTCCTGCCCCAGCTTGATGAGGGCAACATTCTCGTTCAGGCATGGCGGCCTGCCGGCACATCAGTCGAGCAGAGCCAGCAGATGCAGTTCGCGGTCGAGAAGACGATCGCGCGCGAACCCGAGGTCCGCTTCGCCTTTTCACGTACCGGGACGTCCGAAATCGCCTCGGACCCGATGCCCTCCAATGCCACCGACACGTTCGTTATTCTGAAGCCGCGAGCCGAGTGGCCCGATCCGAGCCTGCCGAAGACAGAGCTGGTCGAGCGGATAGAGAACAAGATCTCCACCATCCCGGGCAACGGCTATGAGATTACCCAGCCCATCCAGATGCGCTTCAACGAGCTGATCGCGGGCGTGCGCGGCGACATCGCGGTCAAGGTGTTCGGCGACGACTTCGCGCAGATGAACGCGACCGCCAATCAGGTTGCGGCAGCCTTGCGCAAGGTGCGCGGCGCAGCCGACGTGCAGGTAGAACAGACTGAGGGGTTGCCGCTGCTCGACATCCGCCCCAACCGGGACGCAATGGCCCGCGTCGGTGTGACTGCCGGCGACGTTCAGGACACCGTGGCCGCTACTATCGGCGGACGCGAGGCCGGCATGATCTTCGAAGGTGATCGGCGCTTCCCGGTGGTAATCCGCCTTGCCGAAACCGCGCGCGCCGATCTCCAGGCGATCGGCCAGATACCGGTGCCGATTGCCACCGGCTCCTATGTGCCGTTGGCGAGCGTCGCGGATATCGGCGTCGGCGATGGTCCAAACCAGATCAGTCGCGAAAACGGCAAGCGGCGCGTGGTGGTCCAAGCCAACGTGCGCGGGCGTGACGTAGCCGGCGTTGTCGCTGATGCGCAGGCCGAGATCGACCGTGACGTAACGTTGTCTTCCGGCACCTATCTGAAATGGGGCGGTCAGTTCGAGAACTTGGCAGCGGCACGGAACCGGCTGACGATCGTCGTGCCGATCTGCTTCGCGGTCATAATGCTGTTGCTCTACGGCGCTTTGGGAAGTGTCCGTGACGCGGCGCTGGTCTTTACTGGTGTCCCGCTCGCGCTGGTGGGGGGCATCCTCGCGCTAGTGCTGCGAGGAATGCCGTTCTCGATCTCTGCCGCAGTGGGCTTCGTCGCCTTGTCGGGCGTCGCCGTGCTGAACGGCCTCGTCATGGTCAGCTCAATCCAGGAGCTGATCCGCAACGGCATGGAGCGATCGCGCGCAGCCCGTGAGGGCGCGCTGACGCGCTTCCGGCCGGTCGCGATGACGGCGCTGGTGGCGTCACTCGGCTTCGTGCCGATGGCCCTCGGCCATGGCGCGGGTGCAGAGGTGCAGAAGCCGCTCGCGACGGTCGTGATCGGTGGTCTGATCTCGGCTACCTTGCTGACGCTGTTCGTGCTGCCGACACTCTATGCCCGGTTTGGGGGTAAGTCGCTTTCGGCCCCGCCCCCCGATCCAGCCTGCCCCCTTTAGCGGCATGATCGAGGCCTGCATCGCCGGTCAGCGGATGCGACATGGCTTCCTATCTTCGTCTTGATGACGGCGGAACTGTGCCACGTGGCACACCCGGATCGGGGCCGGTCTGCCCCCTCCCGCGCTCTTGCTCTGCCCGGACACGGCGCTCCGCATCCTGCAAAACCTTGTCCGGCACCGTCTCTATTTCCGCGCGGTCGCGAAGGAACTGCCGCACTTCGCGAGCGAGCACGCGATCCTCGTCCTTGCCGCTCTGGTCAAGCCGATCCGCTGCGGCGGTATAGCGAGATTTAATGGCTTCCCACCGCGCACGCGACTTACCAACAAACGCAGGCTGTTCCGCTTTGCCAAGCGCGATCAACATCGCTTCTCGGGCTTGCCGCATATCCGCTTCAGTTGGCTGCCGGGAGACTCCTTTGCGAATGCGATCCCGGAGCTGGGTGAGCGCCATGCTAGTGCCCGCCCTTCCCTGTCCGCGCGTATAGCGAGGCGTTGCTTCCGCCTCGACACCACGGCTGCGCAACGCCTCGGCAAACCCCTCCCGAAAACGAAACAGGTCTTCCCGGCGAGGATCGAACCGCTTGCGGTCAAGACCTTCTGCCTGAACCGTCAGATGAACATGGGGACGCGGCGTATCAGTATGCAACGCCATGAGATAATCATGATTGTCGCCAATGAGCTGTTCCGCGGTTTCGCGCACGGCTTGCTTGACCGTCTCCGGGTCAGTCCCGGCGGGCATTGAAAAGACCATCGATACGGCCGACACGGTTGCACCGCGACGCCAAGCCAATGCCTCCGACCATTCCTCAGCGATCTGTTTCGCTTCTCCCTTGCTCGAAATCAGTTCGCCATCGCGAGTTTCGAGCGGGATTTCCCCCTTCCGGCCGATATAGTCCAGATGGGCCGCCAAATGCTCGGCACCCTTCTTTCGACCCGTAACCTTCACCAATACTTCGGGCGTGCGGCGCACGACCCGCGCGAGTGTTGCTCTGGCCGACCGATCAAGAGCGCGCAGCGCAGCAGGGATTGAGGCAACCCCGGTTCCCCTGACGAGATTACGCGCATACCGGGCATTTGGATCGCTGACGAGGCGTGGACGGAAGCGGGGCTTCATCGCCTCCCAAAGTTCTTCCTCATGCTCACCGAAGGGCATCAGTCTGCGACCTTCCAGAAACTGAGGTCGCCGCGCAGGGCATCGCCTAGCAACGCCACCTGGTCATTGATGTCCTCGCGCATGTCAGCAATCCGGCGCAGCTCGCGGTCGATCTGAAGTCCGCTGTCCGCCATCATGGCAGCATTGCCCGCCTTCATGGCCTGGTTGAGATTGCGCCCAATGCGCTGAAGCTGCATTCGAACCGGGGCGACTGCATTACGCAGACCGTCATCGACCGCCCCTTTCAATCCCACATGGCGGCGAACCAGCGCCTTAATCCAACCAGCGCGATCTACCCCCCTCTCCGCCGCGCGCTGATCCACAACCGCAGCCTCGGCATCGGTAAGTGTTATCGACACGCGGTTGCCAGCGCTTTGCGCACGCGGCGAAATCTGGGGAGCATCGGCGACCTGCTTCATCGCCTGCTGCATCAGATTACGCAGGAGAGCACTGCGCCCTCCCCTGCCCTCGGCGACGGCATCGAACGCTGCCAGCAACTCACGATCAACTCGCATCGTGAGCATCGCAGTATCCTTGGTGGGGGATGAATGCTGCGGCATCGAGGACATGACACGGAGGGTAATGTAATACGTTGAACGCAGCAAGACCTATCCTGCCATTAAACATCCCCCACCTAAATCAGCCTTCACGTGTGCCACGTGGCACACCATCAAGCTCGAAAGTCAGAATTTCGCGGAAGGAAAAATTGAGCTTTGGTCAGGCGCGAACTGACGCCGAATAAGCTGCGGCTCTTACCGCCAGCTCACAATACGGGGAGCCTCTTCACCGTCGAAATGTAGCAACGCCTCGACGACGATTGCACGCTGTCCCTCGATCTCGATAGTCGGGCGCTCGACCTTCTGTTTGGCTGGCTTCGACTTACCGGTACGTGACGGGGCCGGGGAAGGGGTGGGCGCATCTACTGTCAAAGAAGGCGCGCTCTCGATCGCACGCTCGACTTCGGAACCGCGGATACCTTCCGTCGAAAGCGGGGATTCGCTTTCTGTCGCATCGTTGCCGGCTTGAGCGGACGCGGTGGCGCCAAGTTGCTCGACATCACCAACAGCAGGTTCGACAGGCAGAGCGGCGGGGGCCACCGTCTTCTTTGCACCCATGTCCCGCGCGAAACGCTCACAGGCCAGCACGGTCATATCTTCTGCCGACGTACTCGCCACGAAGGCGCGCGTCGCCGCATCATCCTTCTTCGCAGCCTGGGCCAGAGCGACGGCACTACGCATCGAAATGTCGGAAAAGAGCGCGCTGATATAGTCGGGCGCTTTGGCCAGCCCCTGATAGCGGGTCAGTAGCGTACGGTTACGTCCAGTTAGGCGCGCAAGTTCAGACAGGTTGCGCCCCTGAGCGACCTGACCCGTCACGAACGCGATCATGTCGGCTGTCGATAGATCCTCACGCTGGTCGTTCTCAATGAACTGGTCGATACGAACCTGGGATAGATCGTCGCTCTTGCTGACGATCGCCCGCACTTTGATCCCGAGCTTCTGGCAAGCACGCCAGCGCCGCTCGCCAAAGAGGATGCGGTAACGGCCATCCTCGTCCTTGGGGGCGAGGGTGATTGGTTGAAGCTGGCCACGTTCGCTGATCGTCTCCGCCATCTCGTCAATGGTGATCGGATCAATCTCGCGGCGCACATTGTCAGGATCAGGATATATCTGTTCCGGCTCGATCAGCAGGACGCGATCGGCATCCGCGACAGCGGCCTTTTCGCCAAAGACATCGAAATTGTCGAAATCCATTATTTCTCGCTCCCGATCCGGGTCATGGCTTCCTCAAGGAAAGCCCGCATAGGCGGCAGCGAACTGCGCACGTCCTTGCCAAAACGCCACACCGGAACATGCTCCTGAATGGCCTGGCTGTAATGCGCGCGCTCGGGCAGGTAGTTGGTGAAGAGGTTCTTCCCGACCTTGCTCTTTAGCGCTTCGAGCATCTTCATCTGATGGCTGTCATTCGGGCGTACCCGGTTTGGCACTAGCCCGGCGACATGGATCGGCTTGTTGCGTCGCTGGTTCACGGTCGCAATCGAGTCCGAGACCTGCTTCGTCGCCGCAGGACCGAAAGGTCCGAGTTCAACCGGAACGATCAGGTGGTCGCAGATCAGCAGCGCGGCGAAGTTGATCCATGACCAGGACGGCGGTGTGTCGATGATGCAGAAATCAAAATGCGGACCAAGAACCGGAAAATTCTTCCGCACATTGCTTAGTGCGGTCGGATAGGAGGCATCATATTCGCCTCCCATCCGGTTGGAATAAATCGCGAGGCGCGGCAGCTCACCAGGAGCAGCATAATCGGCCTCGAACAGCGGCTTGCACGAACCCAGGCTTTCGAAATCGCTGAGCGCGTCGGTCGCATTGCACTGACGATCAAGGTCGAGAACAAGAACCCGATGTCCGGCGTCGGCCAAAAGCCATGCCAGATGGCAGGCGATCGTGGTTTTACCAGCGCCGCCTTTCTCTACGTTAATCGCAATAGTCCGCACGCGTTAGAAGCCCCGATCCGAACGGTTGTTATTCCAATGGTCATAACCGCGATAATTGGAATCCGTGCGCGTATTGCGACGGCCTTCCTCATCGGGGGTGTCTCCGCTCCAGGTGCGAGCGCCGCGATACTTTCCATCGCCGGTGAAGACGGCCCACGCGATCAGGACAAATAGCCCGATCGTCAGTAGATTGTCCCACATCACTCACCTCCGTCGCACCTTGATAAAAGGTAATCGCTCTAATATACGATACCGCTAATACCGTCAATATGCGGTATCGGTAATTAGGGCATTGGATGACCTCTAGCAAGATCCGATCTGTCGGTCGCCCTCCAATGGAGGATAAGACGATGGCGCGTTTCCCCAAGGGCACGCTTGATCGTATCAGGACCATATTGCGCGATGGCGAAAGCCAGGCCGACTTCATGCGCGAAGCGGTCGAGCTGGAATTGCGCCGTAGGGAAGGGCCGCCAGTAGGCGGCCCCGATCGGACTTAACTTCTTTCGTCAGCGCTTTTGGCCAGGACTGCGAAACCGTCGGCGATAACCTCCACGGTGTAGCGACGGCCCTCGGGCGTGTCATAGGAGTTTTGGCGAAGCCGACCGGCGATATGCACCAGGTCGCCTTTCTGAGCCTTGGCGCCGCGCTCGATCATCTTGCCGAATAGCGAAACCTCATTCCAGTGCGTGTCCGTCACCCACTCGCCATTGTCCTGGCGGTTGTAGTTGGAGGCGACGCTGATCTTTGTCACCTTGTCATATTCGGTAATCTTGCCGACCCGCCCGATGATCCGAAATTCCGCGATGTTCTGCATGATCTTGTCCTTCCAATCGATCAGGCTCGTTCCTGATGGGGATTGAAAGGGCGCGCAGCCGCCGCGATCCAGTGAAAAAACGGAGGGTCCGCGTGGCGGAAACCGTAGCGCAGCGGTTATTCACTTGATCGTATGAGGCGGCCAGCGCCCATATGCCCATCAGCTCAGGAACAGCCGAGTGAAGCCGAGATCAGAGTGCCATTTCTCGCGGGCGATGTAAGTCTATCGGGTTGGCACGATGCCATGGGTCGATAGATCGAGGAATGCAGCCATGCACTATTCGTCAAAACAGGCGCTGTGGTTCGACTGAGCATCGATTTCGACGTTTCGCCAAGCACAGCATCGCCGTTCTGGCGCTGCCCAAGCCGCCTGCTCCCGCTGGGGAGCATTCGCGACGGCGTAGCCGGCGCGTCCTGAGCGTGCGTTATGCGTGATGTTATTGGGTGGGAGTGACTTTTCGGTGTGGTCGCCGTCAGGCGTTAGAGCGTTGGCCGACTAGGCCAACTCCTTTGAGCCTATTTATATATGAATCGGTTAGCGGTTCAGGATCAATTTGAGACTCACGCTCTCGACTATCTATGGCTGCGCCCAGCTTCGCCAGGATCTTGCGCAACGGCCCATCAACGACCGTTTCCGCGAGATCTCGGCACGACAATGATTTGAGCATGAGCTGAGTATCTTCCTGATGATCGATGCGGCGTTGGATTTCGTCCTCTGGCACAGGTGCAGGGCGCAACCAGCGCGGGAGATAGGCGAGCACCTTCTCTGGCAACAGCGGCCGGTAGGCGTTGGATGTCTGCTCATAACGCGGCCCAGCCCCTTCATTCGCTACGCGATTGAAACGACGCTGCCTCACGACAAAGCCGATTGTCTCCAGGATCGTTAGTGCTCTTGCGACGGTCGCGCGTCCAAGGCCCGTCGCGGCCGATAGATGATCGTAGCTGGGATAGACCCGCCCCTTATTGAGGCGCGCCAACGTCAGGATTTCCTCATAGACACGTACCGCGCTCGCTGTGAGGCGGGATATGAGACGTTCTGCTGCGGTCAGCTCTCTGGCTCCGCTGCGCGCATCGCGGCGCAAGCGGCGTCCTGCATCCAGCGTTCTGCGGGCCACATGAAGGAGGCGATCTGTCTCCCCCTTTGCAGGAACAGCAAAGAAAGTCTCTTCAAACGTGCCCGCTTCGGCGCTGTCACGCCGAACGGGCGCGCCGGTTCGATGCTGCGCGCCCGACCGCGCGGGTTTGCGCGTCGACACCATGCCGCCCAACGCTGACAACGCAGCGTCGCCTAGTGATAGAGCCATTTTCCACCTCCAAATGGAGGCCGGACCAGGCAAAACTCATCCGTGGCGCGAAGCACGCTCCCTTGAACCAAAGCTCAGGAACAGGTATGAGAAGGATGTCTTACGTCCCGATCGATGCCTGCAAGCATCGCTCATCACGTTCCAGGGTGCCCGGCCTTCGTGCCGGGCATTCGTTTTAGGTGGTCACAGCCGATCCCCGCTTTGCCGATGCACAGTGCAATCAGCGCAGCAATATTTGTGGCCGAATAGGGAGCGCGGTTAAACCGTTAGGATTCGTGCTTTCAGTGACCGATAGGCACTAAAATTCGTGCTTTCGATGACCGTTCGTGTCGCCATTCGTGTTTTCGACGACCGGTATTCGTGCTTTCGATGACCATGTTTCGTGCTTTCGGCGACCGTTCTGGCGCAGAAGCTGAGTCATGATTCGCGGGAGGCAGAGGGGGGCTGGGTCAGGCGTTCTGAAGCAGTAGCTTCGGCGTAATCTTTACGCTGGCCGCCCCGGCGTTCTTACGCGAGCGAGTAACGCCAGCGGTTTCGGCGCGGTCCACCAAGTCGAATAGAAAACCGGGAATGCTGCTCTCGTCAGCTATGCGCTTCACTTCGTAACGAAAATGCTTGAGCGAGCTTTGATAGCCGGTCTGCAACCGAAGTTCTTCCAGTTCCACTTCGATCGGTCCATGCCCGCAGGCTGAGCGCGCAACTTCATACAGGCGTCGTTCGATCGGGCCGAGCTGGAAATAGGTCGGATCATAGTCGAGTACGCGCCGATCGCGCAGGATCGCACGATAGAGCCAGTCGCACAGACGGACCTTGATGGCCTTGAGCCTTTTGTCGCCCTTAGAGGTCTTGGTGTAGTGGAGCTGGGCATCCGATAGCCACGAGAAGAACCCCGCCTGACCTTCGCCGCCGGCCTCGATGTTCGTCTTGATCTGAGTACCTTGCAGGCGTTCCAGAGCATCAGAGAGGCGAGTATAGGATCGCGATGACCCGCTAACGCCAGTTACTCTGAAAAGATCATGGGCCGTAAAGAAGAAATCCTGGGATACCTGCTCACCAGCGTCCAGCTTCGCGACCATGAGGCTCGCGATATAAAGCAGCACTTCTTTATCGTAGATCGTCGCGACGCCCTTTGGCGTGCAGACGATCTCGATCGATACCGCTTCTGTCTTATATTCGAGCGGCTTCGTCCACTTCGTCTTGCTGAGCGCAAAGAAAGGGAACGCCATCAACGACCGCTCGCCGCGCACCTCAGTCAGCAGCGGGCTATCGAAAGCGAACAGGTCGCCTTGCATGGAAGGTTCTTGGCTCATGCCATCGCTCCCTGTGCCGATCGGTCGCCAAAAACACGAAGATTCCGGCTCATCACGTCGCTTGGCCGGGGATTATAGGCCATTGAGGGTTCAAAGATCGTGTTTTCGACGACCGTTTGCCACATCTCGCCGTTGGCATTCGTGCTTTCGGCGACCGTTGTGCTTAAAGACCCGCCAGCTTGTCTCGCAAACGATCGTTTTTGAAGCGCCATCATTTGAGAACGTGTAGCAGCCGATGCGCGCGTCTCAAAACACTTTCGCAAAATAAAAGTCTCGTGCTAGGCATTGCAGATGAGTTTTGAGAACGAACCGTGTTGATCGGCTACGCCCGTGTCTCCACTCCGGAGCAGGATCTATCCCCCCAACTTGCGGCATTGTCCGAAGTTGGTTGCGAAAAGCTGTTCTCGGATAAAGCTAGCGGCGCCAAGGCGAACCGGGCAGGCTTGACGGATGCTTTGTCGCACGCGCGCGCGGGCGACATTCTGGTGGTTTGGAAGCTAGACCGGCTCGGCCGAACAATGAAGGGGCTGGTTGATCTCGCCGCCGATCTGGCGGAGCGTAAGATTGGCCTGCGCTCACTCACTGACGGGATCGACACGGCAGGCACTGCCGGCAAACTCGTCTTTCATATCATGGCAGCTATGGCCGAAATGGAGCGCGATCTGGTCCGTGAGCGCACGACGGCCGCGCTGATTGTGGCAAAGCGTGAGGGCAGGGTAGGGGGCCGAAAGACGGTTATGACACCAAAACGCCTCGAAGCAGCTCGCAAACTACTAGCTTCAGGCATGACAGCCCGCGAAATTGCGCCGACGATTGGCGTGTCAGTAGCGACGCTCTACCGCCACTTGCCAGCGCCAGAGCAAGAGGCGATCAACGCTGAAATCTTGCGCTCATCTGAGCTAATGGACCGCTAGGTAAAAGATAGTAAGATGATCGATTAGGATAGACCAATACGCCCAAAGCCGTGCAGAGCACTGCGGCGTTTCCGATCACGTCGTGTGCGAGCAGATCCATGCCGAGCATATGTTCGCGTCGCCGCCATGGAAGCGATAGAGCATGAGCGCGACAACGCCATTGGCGAGGAGTGCAACAAAGCGACCGCGCCCATCACTTCGGCATAGGAACGCGCGAGTAACTGGCGTCACCTCAAGCTTTGTACGCTGAACAACGATTTTCCGGACATAATGTGAACATTGGTGTCAGGCAGCGGCGCGAAGGTACTGGTAGAGGGTTTCGCGGCTGATGCCCATGTCGCGCGCGATGGTCGCCTTGCGTTCACCGGCGGCAACGCGGCGGTGCAGATCGGCAATCATCTCATCCGAGAGCGACCGTTTCCGCCCCCGATAGGCGCCGCGCTGCCGAGCGATCGCAATGCCTTCGCGTTGCCGTTCGCGGATCAGGGCGCGCTCGAACTCAGCAAACGCACCCATGACCGAGAGCATCAGATTGGCCATCGGGGAGTCCTCCCCCGAGAAGGACAGGCTTTCCTTCTCAAACTCGATCCGGATACCTCGCTTGGTGAGGCCCTGGACCAGCTTGCGCAGGTCATCCAGATTGCGGGCCAACCGATCCATGCTGTGGACGACGACGGTATCGCCTTCGCGGGCGAAAGTGAGCAGAGCCTCAAGCTGGGGGCGGTTGACGTCCTTGCCCGATGCCTTGTCGGTGAAGGTCCGATCGAGCGACTGACCTTCCAATTGGCGATCCACATTCTGATCGAACGTGCTGACCCGGACATAGCCGATCCGTTGCCCCTTCACTGCGCACTCTCTCCATCAAAATGTCAGGTTGAAATCTATGATACGCAACGACATTCGTCAACAAATTCCGTTTAGTACCCTAATCTGACAGAAACCGCGGTAGCGCCCTGACGTCCGGTTAGGCTATACTCCAAGCTGACATCACAAAATCAAATCCCTCAAAGATGGCGTCAATTGCCTTGATGGGGTAAAAACTGGAGTGCTTCCAGGATGGGACATTCGGCAACGTCATCTCCAGTGCATCTGGCTAACGTGGTCGCCAGCGTCACCTCTATCTTCTGCAAATCTGCAATGCGGCGGCGGACATCTTCAAGGTGGAGTTCGGTTCTCGCCATAACCTCCGCGCAGGTTTGTGCACCGGTATCGGTGAGCGACAACAATGACCGTATCTCATCCATTGCATAGCCAAGGTCGCGCGCGCGCAGGATGAACTGCAACCTTTGCACCAGTTCCGGCGAATAGACGCGGTAGCCGTTGGAACTGCGAGGCGGCCCCGGCAGCAATCCCACCTTCTCGTAATAGCGGATGGTTTCGAGATTGCAGCCTGTTTTCCGGGCAAGCTGGGCACGCAAGATGCCGACCTGTTGCTCCATGAAAATACCTCTTGAGTCTGTAGTGGCTACAGAGCCTACACTGCGAATCACTCAGTTGGAACAAGGGATTCAAGCCATGGTCTCAACGCCGGAAGCGGGACAGCCAGCCCTCACCGAAAACCACGAGCCGAAGCAGGCAAACTGGGTTGCGGCGGGCGCATTGATCGGCGCGGGGCTCGCCTCGGCTTGCTGCGTCGTCCCGCTACTGTTGGTTATGCTCGGAATTTCCGGCGCGTGGATCGCCAACCTGACGGCGCTCGAACCTTACAAGCCCTATGTCGCAGGCGTAACGCTCGCGCTGCTCGGCTACGGCTTCTGGCATGTCTATTTCAAGCCGAAACCGCCCTGTGAAGACGGTTCCTACTGCGCTCGTCCACAATCGGCTTGGACCACCAAGGCGGTGCTGTGGCTGGGCCTTGCCGTCGCCATCCTGGCGCTCACCATCGGCTGGTGGGCACCCTGGTTCTATTGAAAGGAAATACCCATGAAAAAGACAGTATGTATCGCTATGGCCGTGCTGGCTATGGCTGGCGGCGGGGTCGCCTATGCAGTTAGTGGCACGGCGCAAGATCGCCCCGCGGCTACCGCAACCGCTCAGAAGCAAACCACCTTTGCCATAGAGAACATGACCTGCGCCACCTGCCCGATCACCGTGAAGAAGGCGATGGAAGGCGTCGCCGGGGTAACGGCGGTCACGGTCGATTTCGCAGCCAAGACCGCGCGCGCAACCTATAACCCGCGCCGCACCAATGCTGCTGCGATTGCCGCTGCATCAACCAACGCGGGTTATCCGGCGCGCGCTATTCAAAACTGAGCGGGGCGCCGCCAGCGCCTCAAGAAAGCGATAAGCAATGAACGACTGTTGCAACCGCCCCGGGCAGGAAGGATTTGACGTGGCCGTCATCGGCGCGGGTTCTGCCGGGTTCTCCGCCGCGATCGCCGCTGCCGATCTGGGCGCGAAAGTGGCGCTCGTCGGTCACGGCACGATTGGCGGCACCTGTGTCAATGTTGGCTGCGTTCCTTCCAAGACGCTGATCCGCGCCGCCGAAGCGGTGCATGGTGGGCTTGCCGCCGCGCGCTTTCCCGGCCTTGGGGGCGCTGTCCAGATGGATGACTGGTCCGTATTGGCGGCGTCGAAGGACGATCTTGTCACGACGCTGCGCCAAAAAAAATATGTCGATCTGCTGCCCGCCTATGACGGTGTGAGCTATATCGAGGGCAAGGCACGCTTTGCCGATGGTGCGCTGATTGTCGGCGATGCGCCCATGAAGGTCGGCAAGGTCATATTGGCGATGGGTGCGCACGCCGCCGTGCCGCCGATTCCGGGGATGGACAGCGTGCCCTACCTAACCAGCACATCGGCGCTGGCGCTGGATCGCTTGCCCAAATCGCTGCTGGTGATCGGTGGCGGGGTGATCGGGGTAGAACTGGGACAGATGTTTTCGCGTCTGGGCGTTGATGTCACCATCTGCTGCCGAAGCCGCCTGCTCCCCGAAATGGACCCGGAAGTGAGTGCCGCGCTGAAAAACTATTTGGAAGCCGAGGGCGTGCGGGTTTGCGCAGGTGTCGGCTATCAGCGTATCGCCCAAACACAGAGCGGGGTCGAATTGACCTGCGAGGGGCATTGTGACACCGTCGCGGCGGAACAGGTGCTCATCGCCACCGGACGCCGACCCAATAGCGACGGGCTTGGGCTGGAGGAGCGCGGCATAGTGCTTGCCCGTAATGGTGGAATCGTCGTCGATGACCACCTCGAAACGTCGGTTCCAGGCATTTACGCGGCGGGCGATGTAACGGGACGGGACCAGTTCGTCTACATGGCCGCCTATGGCGCAAAACTGGCCGCGCGCAACGCGGTGACGGGCAACCAATACCGCTACGACAATTCCTCCATGCCATCCGTCGTCTTCACCGACCCGCAAGTCGCCAGCGCCGGCCTCACTGAAACGACAGCACGGGCGCAAGGCCTGGACATCAAGGTTTCGCTGCTCCCGCTCGATGCTGTGCCAAGGGCACTGGCAGCACGCGATACGCGGGGTCTCATCAAACTGATTGCCGACAAGGCGAACGACCGTTTGCTGGGCGGCCAGATCATGGCACCCGAAGGCGCGGATTCGATCCAGACACTGGTGCTGGCGATCAAACACGGCATGACCACCCTGGAATTGGGTGCAACGATATTTCCTTACCTGACCACTGTGGAAGGCCTCAAACTGGCGGCCCAAACGTTTGATAAGGATGTCGCCAAACTGTCTTGCTGCGCCGGGTGATTGCTCGGGGATCAACCGGCAACGAATGGCCTCCCTCCAGTGCAAGCCGCTTTGGTGTCAATTTTGTTATTCGCCTCAGCGGGAGAGCAAAATGGCACGACGCCGACTTCTGACCGGAGACGAGCGCCGGCGCCTGTTCGATCCTCCTGTCCAAGAAACCGCGATCATTGGGCATTATACCCTTTCTGCGGAAGATGTTGAATTGGTTGGGCGCCGCTATGGTCCAGCAAATCGCCTCGGTCTGGCTGCACAAATCGCTTTGATGCGACATCCCGGCTTTGGTCTGCAACCCGAGATCGGGCTTCCCGACGTCATTCTTCAGTACCTCGCGGCACAGTTATTCGTCGATCCTTCCTCCTTCTCTGCATATGGTCAGCGCGCGCAAACCCGTACCGATCATGCCGATCTCGTGGCGCGTTATCTTGGCATACGCCCGTTTCGACGCGGCGACCTGGCACTTGCCCTGAATCTTGCCGCGCAAGCCGCCGAGTATACAGACAGAGGTGAACCGATTGTTCGCGCCCTCATGGTTGGCCTGAAGGGTGAGCGGTTCATTCTTCCGTCAGGCGACACACTGGAACGCGCCGGTCTTGCTGGCCGGGCACGCGCACGCAAAGCTGCCGCAGCCGCAATCGTCGAAGGCCTCAGCTCTGCTGAACTGACACGGCTAGACGAACTCGTAATCAACAACCCGGATTTCGGCATGACACCGCTGGCGTGGTTGCGTAATTTCGAAGAAGCCCCGACTGCGGCCAATATCAATGGCTTGCTTGAGCGCCTGCGCTATGTTCGCGGCATAGGTATCCACCCGGTAGTTGGGGGCGCCATTCCGGAATTCCGCTTTGCCCAATTTGTCCGCGAGGGCGGCGTGGCACCGGCATTCCTGCTTTCGGATTACAGCGTCAATCGCAGGCGGGCGACGTTGACGGCCGCAGTGATCGACCTTGAGGCCAGACTTGCCGATGCCGCGATCCAAATGTTTGACCGACTTATCGGCGGCATGTTCACGCGCGCGCGGCGTGGGCGCGAGCGTCGCTACCAAGATAGTATTCAGTCGGTGGGGCAACTCATGCGGCTGTTTGGCGCCACGATTACAGCACTTGATGAGGCTGTCCAGAATGGCGGCGATCCGCTCGAATTGATTGACGAAGCGGTGGGCTGGCACCGGCTTGTTGCGGCAAAGGCCCAAGTAGATGCCCTTGCTGATCTTGCCGGCGAGGACGCACTGGTAACGGCAACCGAGCGTTACGCCACGCTACGGCGTTTCAGCCCGGCATTTCTGGACGCCTTCACCTTCAAGGCGTCTGGAACAGGGACGGCACTGATCAAAGCCATCGATGTCATTCGCGATGCGAACACACGAAAGTCGCGCGACCTTCCCGATGGCGTTCCACTGCCATTCCCCAATCGGCAGTGGAAGCGTCTCATCACCGAAAGCGGCCGTATCGACCGCCGACGTTATGAAATTGCGATCATGGCAACCTTGCGTGATCGTTTGCGCGCCGGTGATGTATGGATCGAGGGAACCCGCAACTATCAGCGCTTCGATGCCTATTTGCTGGGTCGGCGCGACGCCGCCAAAGTGGCGGATGTGCTTCCGTTCGATTCAAATGCTGCATCCTACCTCGCTGACCGGGCACGAAATCTTGACTGGCGGCTGCGCCGATTTGCCAAGCAGTTGAAAACAAACAAGCTTGAGGGAGTGTCGCTCGAACGAGACCGGCTCAAGCTTCAGCAAATGCCGCCTGTCACCCCACCGGAAGCTGAAGCCCTCGATCGCAAGCTCGATACCCTGCTTCCCCGCGTGCGCATCACCGAGCTGCTGCTTGAAGTCGCCGAACGCACTGGTTTTTTGAACGCATTCCGTGACCTGCGCTCAGGCAAGGAGCACGACAACCCCAGCACGGTACTCGCCGCAATTCTGGCTGATGGCACCAACCTCGGGCTGGAGCGGATGGCCAATGCCAGCGAAGGCGTCAGCTATGCCCAACTCGCATGGACCCACAACTGGTATCTTTCACCCGAGAACTATCAGGCCGCGCTGGCCATGATCATCTCAGCCCATCACGAATTACCCTTCGCGCGGCATTGGGGCGCTGGCACCAGTTCGTCGTCCGATGGCCAGTTCTTCCGGTCGGGGCGGAGCCGTTCAGGGGCGGCGGACGTCAATGCCAAATATGGCGCCGAACCTGGCGTGAAAATCTATTCTCACCTTTCCGATCACTTCGCATCATTCGGATCACGGATCATGTCCGCGACGGCAGGTGAAGCGCCTTACGTGCTCGACGGGCTTGTCCTGGGCGCCGGCAACCTTCCGTTGCATGAGCACTATACCGATACCGGCGGCGCCACCGATCATGTTTTCGCACTCTGCCACCTACTCGGGTTCCGCTTCGCGCCACGGCTGCGCGATATTGGCGACCGCAAGCTGGGTTCGATCGCTGCGCCATCGACATACAAGGGCATCGAAAATCTGATGGGCCGCACCATCAAAACGGCAGCGATCGAGGCCGATTGGGATGACATCGTCAGGATTGTCGCCTCAATCAAGGATGGCACGGTGGCGCCGTCAGTAATCTTGCGAAAACTTGCCGCCTACAAACGCCAGAACAGGCTGGATTTTGCATTGGCTGAACTGGGCCGTATCGAGCGCACTTTGTTCACGCTCGATTGGCTTGAACAACCGGAACTGCGACGTGCCTGTCAGGCCGGTCTCAACAAAGGCGAGGCGAGGCACACGCTTGCCGCCGCCATCTATACCAACCGGCAGGGTCGGTTCACCGATCGCTCGCTGGAAAATCAGGAATTTCGCGCATCCGGGCTGAACCTGCTGATTGCGGCGATTTCCTACTGGAACACGGTCTATCTCGACCGGGCCGCCCAGCACCTCAACGCTGTCGGCACGACGTTCGATGCGGCACTGCTTGCGCACCTTTCTCCGATGGGCTGGGCGCACATCAGTCTGACCGGCGATTACCTCTGGGAGCAGGCCAGGCGACTTCCAGCAGGTGAATTCCACCCACTCAACGAGCCAATGGCGCGGTTGAAGCGTGTAGCGTAGCCCATGTTCCGCTTATGTCCGAGAAATCGTTGTCTGGCGAACAAACCTTGAGGTGACGCCTAACTCATAGTGATCAAACAAAATATCGCCGAACAGCCCGCGTTGAAGGGCGGGCTGTTGATCCGCGCTCTTTCGCCCGTCACTTCTTGCTGATGTTGGTGACCTCGCCGGCATTACCGTCGAGCTTCAGTTCAAAATTCACCTCATCGCCTACTTTCACGCTGTCGATGAGCGCAGGCGCCGCCTTGAACGCCATCGTCATTGCCGGCCAGTTCGCCTCGGCGATCGGACCATGGTCGAGCGTGATCGTCCCGCCGCTCTTGTCGATGGCCGTCACCTTGCCGGTCGCCTTGGCCATATTGCCCATGTCGCCTGCCATCGCTTCGTTCTCGGCCGCTGCTGGCGCTGCGGTGTTCGCTGCCGCTGCCTGATTGGTTTCGGTCTTGGACCCGCAGGCGGCGAGGGCGGCGGTCAGGGCAAGGACGGTCAATGCATGCAATTTCATCATAGGTTCCTTTCGTGGTGCTTCATGGACTGCGTGGGTTGAGAGGACCGCTGCCTCAGAAGCAGATAGGCGGCGGGGATAACGAACATGGAGAGAAGCGGCGCGGTCAGCATGCCGCCGATCATGGGTGCAGCGATGCGGCTCATGACTTCCGAGCCTGCGCCGGTTCCGACGAGAATGGGCAGGAGGCCGGCGATGATGACGGCGACCGTCATCGCCTTGGGCCGGACTCGGAGCAGCGCGCCTTCACGCACCG
>NZ_JABXWS010000118.1:0-1167 GCF_015594425.1 Novosphingobium sp. HR1a | reverse complement strand
CCTCGGTAATGTCCTTCTGCGACGGGCTTTCGCCGCGTGCCTGGAGCGCGTCCTTCAAATAGATCAGCATGACCACGCCGAACTCGGCCGCGACGCCAGCGAGGGCGATAAAGCCGACGCCGGTCGCGACCGACTGGTGATAGCCCAGCAGATAGAGAATCCAGAAACCACCGGTGAGCGCAAAGGGTAACGTGCCCATGATGAGCATCGCTTCATCGAGCCGCCGGAAGATCAGGTAGAGGAGGAGGAAGATGATCGCGAGGGTGGCGGGCACCACGATCTTCAGCCGGTCGATTGCCCGCGCGAGATATTCGAACTGGCCGGAATAAGCGAGGCTGACCCCCGGCGACAGCTTGACCTCATGCGCGACCGCTCGTTGCAGATCCGCGACCACGGACGCGAGATCGCGGCCGCGAACATCGACATAGACCCAGGTTGATGGCCGCCCATTTTCGGTTTTCAGCATGGGCGGCCCGTCGCTGATCGCGATCTGGGCCACGCTCCCCAAAGTGATCTGCTGTCCCGAAGAGGTGAGCAAGGGGAGGGTGCGAAGCGTATCGGGGCTATCGCGCAGTTCACGCGGATAACGGACATTGATGGGATAGCGCGCCAGTCCCTCGACGGTCTGGCCGATCGTCTCGCCACCAATCGCGCCGGAGACGATGGCCTGGACATCCGCGATGTTGAGGCCGTAGCGGGCAGCGGCCATCCGATCGATCCGCACATCGACATAGCGCCCGCCGGTAAGCCGTTCGGCCAGCGCGGAACTGACACCGGGTACGCCCTTGGCGACCCGCTCCACCTCGCGCGCGATATGGTCGATGACGGCAAGGTCCGATCCCGATACCTTGACGCCGATCGGACTTTTGATGCCCGTCGCCAGCATGTCGATCCGGTTGCGAATGGGGGGCACCCAGATATTGGCAAGGCCCGGCACCTTCACGGTGCGGTCAAGCGTCTCGACCAGCTTTGCCGGTGTCATGCCGGGCCGCCATTGATCGCGGGGTTTGAAACGGATCGTCGTCTCGAACATTTCGAGCGGGGCTGGGTCGGTCGCGCTTTCCGCTCGACCCGCCTTGCCGAAAACGCTCTGCACCTCGGGCACGGACTTTATCATCCGGTCTGTCTGCTGGAGGAGGTCCGACGCCTTGGCGGCCGACAGGCCGG
>NZ_JABXWS010000117.1:0-10699 GCF_015594425.1 Novosphingobium sp. HR1a | reverse complement strand
CCGGGCAGGGCAGAGGGCATGTAAAGAAGATCGCCCTCGTTCATGGCGGGCAAGAACTCGCCGCCAAGCCGCGACAGGGGCCAGGCGGTCGTCAGGAAAACAAGCGCCGCCAGGAGGAGGGTTGCCTTGGGCCGCTTCAGCACCCAGTCGATAGCGGGGCGGTAGAGACGCGTCAGCGCGCGATTGACCGGATTGGCCTGCTCGGACGGAATCTTGCCCCGGATGAGCCAGCCCATCAGCACCGGCACCAGCGTCACGGACAGGATCGCCGCCGCCGCCATGGTGTAGGTCTTGGTGAAGGCGAGCGGCGCGAACAGCCGCCCTTCCTGCGCTTCGAGTGTGAAAACCGGCACGAAGGACAGGGTGATGATGAGGAGCGAGAAGAAGAGGGCCGGCCCCACTTCGCGCGCCGCATCGGTGATGACGGTCCAGCGTGTGGCCCCGGCCAGGGTTTCGCCGGGATGGTCATGCTCCCATTGCTCGATCCGCTTGTGGGCATTCTCGATCATGACGATCGCGGCGTCCACCATGGCGCCGATCGCGATGGCAATCCCGCCCAGCGACATGATATTCGCGTTGACGCCCTGGACGTGCATGACGATGAAGGCGGCCAGCACGCCAAGGGGCAGGGTGACAATGGCGACCAGCGCCGAGCGCACATGCCAGAGGAACAGGGCGCAAACGATCGCTACCACCACAAATTCTTCGGCGAGCTTATGCGTGAGATTGTCGATGGCTGCGTCAATGAGCTGGGAGCGATCATAGGTGGGCACGATCGCAACGCCTTGGGGCAGGCTCTTCTTCAATATCTCCAGCTTGTCGCGCACGGCCTGAATGGTGGCGCGTGCGTCCGATCCCGAGCGCAGGATGACGACGCCGCCGGCCACTTCGCCGTCGCCGTCCAGTTCGGCGATGCCCCGGCGCATTTCAGGGCCAAGCTGGATGGTCGCGACATCGCCCAGCGTCACCGGCACGCCGCCGCTGGCGGTGCGCAGCGGTATGGCGCGAAAGTCATCGAGCGTTTTAAGATAGCCCGAAGCGCGCACCATATATTCGGCCTCACCCAGTTCGAGAACGGACCCGCCGGTTTCCTGATTGGCCTGCCCGATCGCCGCGACGGCCTGCGCGTGCGTGATCCCGTAACCGGCGAGTTTCACCGGATCGAGAACGACCTGATATTGTTTGACCATGCCACCGATGCTGGCGACTTCGGCGACGCCGGGCAGGCTTTTCAACTCATAGCGGAGAAACCAGTCCTGAAATGACCGCAATTGGGCGAGGTCATGGCCGCCCATGCGATCGACTAGCGCATATTGATAGACCCAGCCCACCCCGGTCGCGTCGGGACCGATCGCGCTACGGGCACTGTCGGGCAAGCGGCCCTGGACCTGATTGAGATATTCAAGGACGCGCGAGCGCGCCCAATAGAGATCGGTCCCATCCCCGAAAATGATATAGACGAAGCTGTCGCCGAAAAAGGAATAGCCACGCACGGTCTTTGCGCCGGGCACCGACAACATGGTCGTGGCGAGCGGATAGGTGATCTGGTTTTCGACAATCTGCGGGGCTTGGCCCGGATAGCTGGTGCGGATGATGACCTGTGTGTCGCTAAGGTCGGGTAAGGCGTCGATCGCCGTGCTGCGGACAGCGAACAGACCGCCCAGAACAAGCGCGAGTGCCCCAAGGACCACAAACAGCCGGTTATTGGCCGACCAGCCAATGAGCCTGCCGATCACTGGCCCACCTCCCGGCGCAGCGTGCGAATGACAGGCCCGTTTGCGGTTTGATCGAAGCTGAAGGCAACACGGTCGCCCTTCTTGAAGCCGCGGGCGAGTGCAGGAGCGCCAAGCCTGAACGTCATCGTCATGGCGGGCCATTTGAGGGCAGGGACGGCCTCATGGTTGAAGGTGATCCGGTCGCCCGCGATGCCGGTGATCTCGCCAGTCGTCCGATAGGCACCGATCGATGCGGCTTCGGCACGCGTCGCGCCGGTTGCGTCCGCAATCGGACGCGCTTCGATGCCGGAAAGGCTGGCTTCGGAATCGATCAGGAACTGACTGGAAGCGACGATCTTCTCGCCCTCGGCCAGTCCGGCCAGGATTTCGGTCTGGCCTCCGGCTTCGGCGCCGGTTCGCACCTCTGCGGGCCGGTAACGCCCTTGCGGTAGGGCCAGCATGACGAGCGCACGCTTGCCGGTCTGGATGACCGCCTCTGACGGAACCAGCAAGGCGGGTCTTGCCGTGCCGCCAAGATCGACCGACGCGAACATACCGGGGCGCAGGCGGCCGCCTCCGTTGGGGAGTTCGATCCGCACGGAGAGGGTTCGGCTCTCGGCAGCGATGCTCGGAAGGATTGCGGCGATACGGCCCGCAAAATGCTCACCCGGATAGGCGGCGAGCGTCGCGGTCGCGCTCTGGCCGGGGCGGAGCTTCCCGGCCATCGCCTCCGGGACGGCGGCGTTCAACCATACCGTGCCCAAGCCATTGACCTCTGCCAATGTCTGCCCGCTTGCCACGGTCATCCCGGCCCGGACGCCAAGCGTCTTGATGGTGCCGCCGGTCGGTGTCGAGATCGTCACCACATTATGCGGTCGCCCGCTCCGCTCCACGGCGGCAACTATGCCTTCCGGCATACCGAGCAAAAGGAGACGTTGGCGGGCGGCGCGGCTGAGGCCCGCATCGCCCGTCCGCCGCACCGCCAGATATTCCGCCTGCGCGCCTGCCCAATCCGGCACCAATATGTCGGCAAGCGGTGCGCCCGCGCCGATCACATCGCCGGGCGCGCGCGCATAAACTCGGCTCACGAAACCGCCGGACCGCGCCTGAACGATGGCGACGTCGCGCTCGTTGAAGTCGATCGTGCCGGTGGCCGTGAGGTTCGACCCCAGCGTGCCGGTTCGTGCTTCCATGACCCGAAGACCAAGCGATTGTGTGCGTGCGGGATCGATCGTCACGCCAGGATCGCCGCCCGTTGCCTCATCGGCATATTTGGGGACAAGCTCCATATCCATGAAGGGCGACTTGCCCGGCTTATCGAAATGCTGGCTCGGAACCATGGGATCGTACCAGTAGAGGATCTTGCGGCCGTTCTGTGCCGGTGCGGTTGCGGCGTCTTCATAGCGCCAGTTCGCGAGGCCATAGCCAAAACCCCCTGCGGCAAGCGCAAGGGCGAACGCGGCGGCGCCAAGCTGCACGCGCGAGCTTGTGTCGAATTTCATTGGTTGGTCCCCCCAAAGGTAAAGACGAGCCGCACGGCATCGCGCGCGACCTCGGCCTCCCGGTCGAGCAATTGCAATTCGCCGTCGGCGAGCATGGACTGGGCTTCGATCACATCAAGCAGCCCGGCGCGGCCCGCGCCATAGCTGGCGGTTTCAAGGTCTGCCCGGCTGCGCGCCAGCGGCAGCAATATGTCCCGCGCGCGCATCCACTGGTCATGGTGCATGACATGATCGGCGAGACCCGCTTCCAGATCGGCAAGGAGCGTTCGGCGCATATCCTCCTGCTGGGCCAGCGAAGCGCTTGCGCTCGCCGTGCTGGCGGCGATCATCGGGTCTTGCCGGTGCTTTGCAAAAAGGGGCAGGCTGACCGTGACGCCTGCCGAAACCATGTCGCCATAGCGGTCAGCCCTGCGCTGATAGGCAACGTCGAAGCCCCAATCGGGGCGTTTATCGGCGCGGGCGACCGCAACATCCGCCTCGGCCTGGGCGACCCGCGCATGGGCCACGCCAAGATCGGGGATGCGTTGCTATCGCGGCGCGCAGGGCCTCCGCGTCGACAGGGAGCATGGGAATGTCGCCGACGGTTTCGGGCGACGGTTCGCCTGTCCAGCGGAAGAGGAGAGCCCGCTGGCGTCCCACATCAGCCGCAAGTTCGCTCCTCCGGTCTTCCAGGGCCGCAAGTGACTGCCGCACCTGCAATGTCTGCGCGGGGCGCGCCGTACCCGAGATGATGCCCGTCTTCGCCGTGGCGGGAAGGGGAGCGAGCCGGGCAAGGATCGCATTGATGGCTGCGAGACGGCGCTCAGCGCTGGCGAGATCGATCCACGCCAGCGCCGTCGCGACCTTGACCCGCCGGCCCTCCGACAGCAGCGCCGCTTCGGCGGCCTGGATATCTGTCTGCGCCCGCGTTTCGCGCGCATGGCGCTTGGCGGCATTGGAAACTTCCTGCGAGATTCCTACCCGGGCCATCGTCATGCTGTCTTGAACGAAACTGCCTGCCGGCGGACCCGATACCGGGAAATTGTCGATCCCAAGCCCGAACTTGGGATCGGGAAGCTGTCCAGCAGCGGGCAAGGCCGAGCGGCGTGCATCGGCCTCCAGCGCCTTTGCTGCAAGCGAGGGAGCCTGCGCTTCGGCACGCGCTAGCGCCTCCTCGAAGCGAAGAGGCCCAGCAAGGGCGGCTGTCGGCATCGCAAACAGCGGCACGACGAGGAAAAGGGTGCGCATGAACATCTCCCGTTCGGGAGTCCCCGGCACGCGATCACAGAGCTGCCAACGCGGCGCCGACGCGGGATTTTGATCCCACGCCGACGCCGTGCGCCTGGCCTTGCTCTTATGGCCGGGAACCCGAGATTAGCCGGCCGAAGGCTTGTCGTGGCCACGATGCATGGTGGCCATGCAATCGTCAGCGCTCATCTGCATCATATCGCAGTTGCAGTTCGCCATCTGCGCATGATCCGCAACCCAGACCCGCTTCTGGGCCGGACCCGTCGCGCGCGGACCATATTGCGGCACCGATCGCCATTCATAATGGCCTTGGGCAGACCCGTGCGAAGCATCTGCCAGGGCAGGCGCGGTAAAGCTGAAGGCGGCCGTCATGGCAGCCAGAATCATCATCTTGTTCATCACGAATATCCTTGTCTGAATTGAAGAGGTCACGCCGCCACGCAAAGATGCGCGTGTGCCGGACACATAAGTTCAATCAGCCAAGAATCGTGGGGGGGGCCGGATCGGGCGCGAAAGACTTGCCTATCAGGACGGTATCGGTCGGCCAAAAGCCTAGTATCCCATAAACGCGAGCCTGGGGAATGTCCGTGGAAAAGTCGGCGGTGACCAATGGAACTACGCATCCCATGGCGGCGATGCAGTCGAGCGTAAGGCCGTTGCAAGGCTGCTTTTCAGGCGCGGGTTTCTGCTTGGCCATCATTGCCATGCAATCCGCGTCCATCGCCATCGCCTTTGGCGCGGCTATCGCCGTCGGCACACTCCGCGCCGCCCCCATCTGGGCTCCAAAGAGACCAAATAGCGCTCCGATCAGAAGCAGGGAGGTGAGAAAACGTTTCACGGCAAGTATTTCTAGCAAAAGCCCAGTTCAGAACCAAATGAAGATTAGCCTTAATGGCGAGCGAAGATGCGCTGGCCTGAAGATCCGAATGCAATCACGACATAGGGCTGCGCCCGCTGGCCGGGTACTTCCATGCCAGGTGAGCCGATCGGCATTCCTGAAACCGCGAGGCCGCTGACACCGCGGGGACGCTGCGCCAGAAGCCGTTTCATGTCGGCGACCGGGACATGGCCCTCGAAAACGAGCCCATCGATCACCGCAGTATGGCAGGAGGAGAGCGGTGATGGAACGCCCCGCGCACGTTGGAAAGCGGTGCGGGAGCGATCATCGACGATTCTGACAGAACGTCCAAATTGCGCTCGCACCTGTTCAGCCCATTTCTCGCAGCAGCCGCAACCAGGATCCCGGTGGATGAGGATTGGAGCGGCGGCAACCGCGCCAGTGGTCATCATCATCACCAAGCTTACAAGCGCAGATTTTATGGTGATAGCTTTCATCGTCATTTTCACTCTGCCCTGTTGTCTTATTTGATCGGTTGCAGCGTATCTATGCCGGTGCTCTGATCTGTCTGCGGGGGCGGCGGGGCGACTTGGCGGTCACGATAGGATGCGAGGTCCGGGGCATCTGCTGCGGGAGGGTTTTGCTCCAACCTTGCGATCATCGCCTTC
The DNA here is from genome assembly GCF_015594425.1 of Novosphingobium sp. HR1a. NCBI lineage: Bacteria > Pseudomonadati > Pseudomonadota > Alphaproteobacteria > Sphingomonadales > Sphingomonadaceae > Novosphingobium > Novosphingobium sp. HR1a. Next base: position 4,749 of record NZ_JABXWS010000117.1, on the reverse strand, counting down.
ATTTGTGCGATTTCTCGAACCTGCGCATCGATGATGCCATCAGCAAGTTTTCGGACTTCCGGATCCTTGATGTGCGCGCGTTCGCTGGTCATGATCGCAATGGAGTGGTGCGGGATCATCGCTTTCATGTATGACACATCGTCCACGGTTTCTTGGCTGCGTACCAGCCAAAGTGCGATCGCAAATATAACGAGGCTCGCCGTTGTGATCGCGATGTTTACGCGCGTGTTCTTGTACATGCTCCACATGAAGCCGAGCATGATGATCGCCATTGTCGCGCCCATGACGACAGCCATCCAACTTCTCGTCTGGCTGAAAGCCAGATGGCTCAATGCATAGGTGTTGAGATACATGAGTCCGAACATGACGATGGTCGAAGTGGCGATCATCGCGGCGAAGCGGCCATATCCCATCTTCATTGGATGATGCTTTTGATCGTCATGCTGGTCCATCTGTCGTTCCTCTCTTGCAGTCCTTTTGACGTGATGAACGTCTCGGCGTTCATTCAGCTTCAAAACCAGATCCGGACACCCGCGACAAAGTTCGTTGAGGTTGGATCTTCACCGTCGGCGCGCGCATATCGAGCGGTCTGTCCGGTCTTAGCGTCATAGGACACGCCGACATAGGGCGCGAACTGACGGGTGATCTCGTAGCGAAGGCGCAGTCCGAGCTCGGCGCTGGATAGGCCCGCGCCGATGTGATTTTCGGGCACATCTTGGGCGGAAAAATTGAGCTCTGCCCTTGGCTGCAAGACCAGGCGCTGTGTGATGCGCTGATCATAATAACCTTCAAGGCGCCCGAGCAGGTCTCCTTTGTTCGACAGAAAGAGCGCGCCCTCCACTTCGAACCAATACGGAGCGAGGCCCTCAAAGCCGATTGTGGCATAGGTTCTCGACGGACTAGGCTTGAAGTCCTGGCGGATACCCGCCTGAAGGTTGAAATATGGGCCGATCGCTCGGCTGTATAGCGCCTGGATTTCAGCGCTCTCCAACCGTTCGCCAAATGCCCCTTCGCCTTCCGATTTTAACGTCAGGCGATTGATGTCCCCGCCGAACCAGGCTTCGCCATCCCAGCGATAGCCGTCGCGACCTTCGACCACGCGATATTCGGCAAGATTGAACATCACCTGAGAGAAGGATTGCCCGCCCTGTTCGCGCATCATCGCCATTCGCGACTGTGCCATGTCCGCGGCCGGGAACTGCCTTTCGGCATAATGGTCCATCGGCGGCGTGGGTGCCGGGGCATTTCCCGCCGGAAGAGCGGTTCCGGTCATTTCCATGGCTTGCATGGCCTCCATGTCGTGACCGGCGTGCTCGCTCGACATGTTCATGCCCTGCATGTCGTCTGCCTTCGGCGTAGAACCGCTATTGCTCATGTTCATGCCCGGCATGGCGCTATGATCCATTGCCGGCATTGCCTTGTCGTTCACCGGACCCGCTTGGGGCATCGCCATCCCAGGCATGGCCGAATGATCCATGCCTTCCATGCTGTGATTGGCGGCAGGCTTTGCGGGCGCCGCTCGTCTTGGCGCAGCCCCCCTTTGCGCGGGCTTCCGGGAAGCCGGCTTTTTTGCGCGCTTCACTGGCGCGGGCTTCTTCGCCGGCATCGTCATGCCGGGCATGCTGGAATGGTCCATGCCCTGCATCGACTGACCTTGAGCGATCGTGGGCATGGCGAGCAGCATCGCCGAACCGGCGAACAGTGCCGTCAGAGAGCGCTTCATGCAGCCTCTCCCTTCGGACGGACGCTTACGACGCGCATCATCCCGGCGTGCATATGGTAGAGGAGGTGGCAATGGAATGCCCAGTCACCTACCGCATCTGCGGTAAAGTCCCATGTGACCTTGCCGCCAGGCTGCACGATGACCGTGTGTTTACGCGGCGCATGATCCCCATGCCCTGTGACCAACTCAAAGAAATGGCCGTGGATGTGGATCGGATGGCCCATCATGCTGTCATTTATAAGGTTGATCCGAACCCGCTCGCCTTCAATGAACGGGATCGGTTCATGAACATCAGACATCTTCTCGCCATCGAACGACCACATGAAACGCTCCATGTTGCCCGTCAGATGAATGTCGAGACTGCGGTCTGGCGCCCGGACATCCGGATTGCGTTCCAGCGCCATGAGATCCTTGTAGACAAGAACCTTATGGCCGACATTTTCGAGGCCCTGCCCGGGGTCACCGGTACGGTCCATTGGCATGGGAGAGATCGTCTGGACGCCCGGTCCCCTCTTGACCTGCGGCGCCTTGGAGAAGTCGCGCATGTTCATCGGACCCATCTTCATGGACCCCATATCCATTCCCGGCATAGCGCCTTGCTGTCCGCTCATGGCGCCATGGTCCATGCCCGTCATTGCGCCGCCACTTGCGGCCATACCCGCCATATTGGAATGATCCATCCCGGCCATTGCAGCGTGGTCCATACCGCCCATCGCATTTCCGCCAGCGGCGGCGTCCATTGCCATGGCACCGGCGCCCACGGTCGCAAGCTTCGCGGAAGGATTTTTTTCAGCAGTCGGATCGACGCCGCGCATCTGAGACATTCCGCCTCCCGACATGTCCATGCCTTCCATGCCCGGCATCGATGACATGTCCATCCCCATGTCTTTCATCGTGGCAAGCGGCCGCTCGCGCAGCGGCGGCACTTCGGCCGTCATGCCGGCGCGCGGCGCAAGCGTGGCACGCGCCATGCCTGAGCGGTCGACGGCTTCGCCGACGAGCGTGTACGCCCGATCATCGGGCGGGGTGACAATCACGTCGTAGGTTTCAGCCACACCGATCTGAAATTCATCGACAGTAACCGGCCGGACGTTCTGACCGTCAGCCTGCACCACGCTAAGCGGAAGCCCTGGTATCCGTATGTTGAAGGTCGTCATCGCCGAAGCGTTGATAAAGCGCAGCCTGACCCGCTCGCCCGGCTTGAAGAGCGCTGTCCAGTTGTCGCGTGGTCCGTAGCCGTTGATGATGTAGGTGTATGCCGGCCCCGTAGCGTCGGAAATATCGGTCGGGTCCATCCGCATCTTGCCCCAGTCGAGGCGATCCTTGAGCGTCTGGTCGCGCCCGGAAAGCAGGCCGGCAAGCGTCTGACGCTGGAAGTTGAAATGGCCCGCGTCCACTTTCATCCGCCGGAAGATTGCTTCTGGCGAAATCGCGCTGTGATCGGCCAACACGATAACATGTTCGCGGTCATACTGGACTGGATCGACTCCCGCAGGATCGATGACGATCGGACCATAATGGCCGAGTTGCTCCTGGAGGCCCGAATGGCTGTGATACCAATAGGTACCGTTCTGAATGATGGGGAACTCATAGACGAACGTGGATTTGGGCTGAATGCCGGGAAATGACACGCCCGGCACGCCGTCAAACTGCGGCGGGACAAGCACGCCATGCCAATGGATCGAGCTGTCCTCGTCAAGATCGTTGGTCACATGCAGACGAACCGTCTGCCCCTCGCGCAGCCGGACCAAAGGCGCAGGTACTGTTCCATTGACCCCGATGGCGCGCATTTTCCGGCCATCGATCACCATCGTCTGCCTGGCGATTGTAAGAGCGATGTCGTTGCCCGAAACCGTGGGAAGCGGTTTGACGATACCTGAGGAAACGGGCTGCGCCCACGCTGGCATCCAAGCGGAAAAGGCAAGGCCGCCACCGGCGAGCGTTGCGCTGCGGATCATATCGCGGCGGGTCAATACCGGGGTCATGTAATCTCCCTTGCTCCATTCGGCGGACCCGGCTCGGAGAGCCTGCTTTATCCGCTGCATTCTCTCTGCCTTACGCATGAAACGGGCCGAACCCTCATGGTTCGGCCAAAATTTCCGCAAGTCGCGTCCGTGCCCGGTACAATCGCGTTTCGACGGCCTTGCCGCTAATCGCGAGAGCGGCGGCGGTTTCCGCCTGTGTCATCCCTTCGACGGTTCGCAGCAAAAGAACCTCCCGTAGCGGCGCTGAAAGATTGGCCATGGCCGCGTTCAAGCGTTGCAACTCCAGTTTCCCGGCTGCGCTGTCATGGGCGGACGGGCTGTCATCGGCGATAGCTTCCCATTCCTGTTCGGGTGCCGCTGTGGCTAAGGTGAAAAACTGCCGCACCTTTTGGCGGCGCCGCCAATCGCGGCATTTGTTGATCGCGATCCGCGAAAGCCAGGCGCGCAGCGGGCGCTCCCCGTCATATTTCCGCAAATGGCCAAAGGCCGACACGAAACAATCCTGGGTGAGATCAAGCGCCTCGTCAGCGTCGCCAACCAGGCCACGCACCAGACGAAAGATCGAGGTCTGATGCCGATTCATGATTTCAGCGAATGCCGCCTGCCGTCCACTCAGGGTCAGCGCAGCCAGTTCACCATCCGAAAACGCCGTGAAGTCGAGGCTCACCGCACATTGTCGGTGAGCGCATGGACCACCGCCTGGTCAAAAGTTCTGGCCTGATCCGGGCGAAGGATCTGGCGCATGGCGAAGATATGGCTGAGCGTTTCCTTTTGCAGTTCACCCATTGCCTGATGCGACCGATCGACGGCTGCGGCGACCCGTGGACCATTACCATGTTCGGCTTCGATTGCATCGGCAAGCCGCGCATTGTCAGCTCTCAGTTCAAGCTCCAGTGCTTGGCGGCGCACGGCAAAACGCTTCTCGAGAAGATCGATCTGGCGTTTCTGCCGGTCATCGAGATCGAGCTTGCTATGCAGAACGTCATGCAGCTCGACACCGGCGGGGGCCGGCTGCGGGAGGAGATGGCGTCCAAGCCACAC
>NZ_JABXWS010000116.1:0-2640 GCF_015594425.1 Novosphingobium sp. HR1a | reverse complement strand
CCGGAAAGGGGACAAGGTGCGGATGCTTCAGCGGGCGGCGTAAAACCCGTGCTGGCGACACCCAACAGCACCGCAGCAAAGGCCGCGGTCATGCCCACTCTTAGTTGCGCGGCTATTGAGACTTGCGGTCGCGCCGCGAGCCGTTTGAAGACAGCCTCCTCCAATCCTGCAAGTCCAGGATGAACGGGGTCGGTGCGAAGGCGGCTCAAAAGCCCATCAAGGTCTGTAGTCATCACGAATTCCCATCATTCAATCTCGCCTTTCGACGTTCCGACCAGCCTATCTTAACTTTCACCGCTCAAGCTGGAAATCGGTGTCTGTTCACGGGCCGTTCGTGCGTCGACAGACCCGTGCGCTCTACGGCATCGGTTTCGCCATGCCGGGCATGTCCTTCATCATCGCGTCATGATCTTCGGGTGCGCTGGCGATGGCGGCTTGATACTGTGCCGCCGACATTTTCGGCAATTGCCGGACAAAGGCGACCATATCCCAGATCAGTTCATCACTATGCGTCTTGCCCCATGCCGGCATGGCGGTCAGCTTGACGCCGTGCTTGATGATCCAGAATTGCTCCTTCGCCGAGTGTTCCTGGTTGCGGAAGAGTTCTGGCGCGCTGGGATACAAACCTTGGCTGATTTCGCTCCTTTCCATGCCCGGTGCGAGGTGACACCCGCTACACATCTCCGTGTAGAGCCCGGCCCCGCTCTGGAGGCGCTTCACCTCCATCAAATTGGCCGGAACGACGATGTTGCGCGACCGGACAGCGATCGAGCGCTCCCGCAATTGGTCGATTATCCAGTAGACGGGTTTGCTATGCGGCGCGTCGGCGCCGATATTGTAGACTCCCGCATACACCATGGCGCCACCGATCGCGCCGACTGCAAGCGCCGCTACAGCAATGAACCGGCCGCTCGGCAAATGCCGCTTCCATCCTGCTGCCCTGGAATCTGTCATTGCGTCCTCCCCAGCAAATGCTCTTGGGCGAGAGGTGATTTCGTGCCCATCCATTTGGTCATACGCACAGGTCGTAATCATCCCTCACGGAATGCAAAAATCATTGATGGACGCGTCCTGACGTGCCGCCGGATGGATCGCGCCTCAAATAAATATGGCTGCATCAATGAGGGGTCTCCCGCCGCCATGCGTAATTGGCTGTGTCGGCAGTACCGCCGCCAATGGAGAAATCGATGTTTCGAGAAGCAATCTTCGCGGTCGCCCTGGCCGCTTCTGCTGTTGTCGCTACCGCCGCGCAGGCGCATCCCAAACTGGCAACGGCATCGCCCGCAGCCGATGCAATGGTGGCAGCCCCGACAAAGATCCAGCTCGTCTTTACCGAAGCGCTCGTTGCACAATTTTCTGGCATCGACCTCACCATGACGGAGATGCCGGGCATGAAGATGGGGCCGATGAAGATCAACGGCGTCAAGGCCACCCTTGCTCCCGACGGCAAGACCCTCGCTGCGACCTTCGCAAAGCCGCTGTCGGCCGGCACTTACAAAGTGGATTATCATGTCGTGTCCGCCGACACGCATCGCATCCAGGGCAGCTACACCTTCAAGGTCAAGTAACGCCCATGCCGGACATGGTGGCGATTGCCGTCAGGCTGGGTCTTTATCTTGACCTCATGCTTCTCTTTGGGCTGCCGATGTTCGGGCTCTATACGTTGCGCGGGGCCGAGCGGAAATCCGGCTCGGTCCTGCGCTTCCGTCCCATCCTCGCCACCATCGCCCTGATCGGCATTGGATTGTCGATTTTGGGCATGATGGTGCTGGCGGCATCTATGGGAGGCGTCCCGATCGGCGAGATTGATCGGGCGACGGTTAACATGGTGATCTCGGGAACGACCACCGGCACCGTGTGGCAGGTGCGTATAGCCGCGCTCTTGTTGATGCTCTATTTTTCGATCGTGGGATGGCGACGGCCGAAATTTGCTTTGACAGCGCTTTCGATCACAGCCGGTGTTGCCCTCGCGACGCTGGCATGGACGGGTCACGGGGCGGCGGATGAAGGCACGCTTGGTTGGGTTCACCTGGGCGCTGACATCATCCATCTTCTAGCTGCCGGGATATGGATCGGGGCGCTGTGTGCCTTGTGCCTTCTCATTTTTCGCCCGGCGGCCCGCATGGCCAAGGATCATATCCACCTTTCGCACCGGGCCTTGGACGGCTTTGCCAGGGTCGGCTCGATCGTGGTCTGCCTGCTCATCCTCTCGGGCCTAGTGAACAGTTGGGTATTGATCGGTCCATCAAAACTGGGGATGCTCTTTACGAGCCTCTATGGTGCACTGCTCTTGGGGAAATTGCTGCTTTTCGGCGCGATGCTGTTGCTGGCGGCGGCCAATCGCTTCTTCCTGACGCCGGCGCTCGCAACCGCGTTGGAAGAAGGTGATGGCTCCTCTGCCGTCCGGTCGCTGCGGCGAAGCCTCCTGATCGAAAGCGGCTGTGCCATCGCGATCCTCGCACTGGTCGCCTGGCTCGGACTGCTGGCGCCTCCAGCGTCGGGAATGTGAGGGAGCGATTTTCAGGGTAACGTGCGGGCTATGGCCTTGATCGCTTTCAAGCCCGACCCGAACCGGGAAATTGCGTCCTTGTGCCGTTCCAGCTCGCCATAGGGGAGATAGGCGATCTCAAGATCGGCGAT
>NZ_JABXWS010000115.1:0-11927 GCF_015594425.1 Novosphingobium sp. HR1a | reverse complement strand
TTTCGACGACTTTATTTAGACTTTGCGCCTCGGCCCGAGCCTGTTCGAGCCGCATCGCCCAGGTGCCGATAGCTTGGTCTTCCTCATCACGCGGCGGGGCCGGATAACGCCCCGAGCCGATGTCGAACAATAGCCCGCCAATCGCCCCAAGATCGTTCGACAGCAAATCGCGGAACTGCTCGTTGAGGTCGAGGATGCCGGAGCGCATGGCAAGAAAATGCTGCCAACTGCCGAGTTTGACCTTCCCGCCCGTCAGCTTGTTGTAGCCATTGACGATCGCCGTGTTGAACGGCGGAACGAGCGTGGGATGCAGGAAATAAAGCAGATTGGCGACCGCTGGCCCCAACCCCTTGATGTTCAGGCGATCGATCGCGTGGATGCCCGCGATGATCTCTTCAGCGGTATCGCAGCAGGCGCAATGATCCAGCAGTCGCCCAAAGGCGCGCTGATGCGCCGGATTCTCATAGATGTCGGGTATGCGCAGCTTGGGCTTCCACAGGAAGGCATGATCCGCGCCCTTGAAGATCTGCCGCTGCTCCGCAACCGAATGCACCACGGTTTCGAGCGACGATCCACGATACGCGACGCCAAATCGCCCCGCCTCGATTTCGGCCACGACCTGGGTCAGACCGCGGCGGATGGAGCGGAAATTCTTGATGCGCTCGTCCCAGAGGAACCAGCTCTGATAGGTTGCGTTCGGGTCTTCCTTCCATCGCTGGATCAGTTGCCGCGCCAGCAATTCAAAATCCGCCAAACCGCCCCCCATTGTGCCTCACTGCGTCGATTAGCAAAGCTAGCATCCCGCCTGATTGCAAGCCAGATTCCTGATCGGCATCAAGTATAAAATGAGTGCCGCGCGCCTTCGGTTCATTGGATGTCGTCGGGGATGTGAATGAGAAGATCGCGCGTATAATCGATGAGTAATCCTCCCATCGCAGCGCCGAAAACCGCTAGGACAAATAACAGAGCAAGCAATTTGGGGACAAAGCTGACGGTTTGTTCGTTAACCGACGTCGCGGCCTGGATGATCGAAATGTCCAGCCCGACGAGCCCCATGATGAGCAGAGGTGGCCCGGCCACCATCGCCATGACCCAAAGCGCACGCCCCATTGAGACGGAAAAGGGACTGTCCATTGTTCCTCCCGCACCGGTGGGGTTGTTGCGCGATACGGGACTGTTGCGGGGCGGGCGGAGCGAAGTGGGATCATGTTTCCGTTCCCTCTTCTCCAATGCCGCCCGCCCCGTCCCACGCTGCGACCCGTGGGCACCTCAATGTCCGTCTCTTCCGATAACCTACATCTGACTTACGCATCGCCGCCGCCCACCCCTCGCGCCGCCCTGCATTTTTTCGAGAAATAGCAGGGGCCATTGAGGGCAGACGCGCTCTGCCGCGTAATAGGAGTGAGGATAGACGTCAGCGAAAGGTGCGCATGTACGACTGCGTTATCATCGGCGGAGGTCCCGCAGGTTTGACGGCAGCGACCTATTTGGGCCGGTTTCTTCGTCGCACGCTGCTCGTGGACGCCGGGGGCGGCCGTGCCGCCCATATTCCGACGACGCACAATCTTCTCGGATTCCCAGAAGGAATCTCCGGTGAGGAGCTGCTTTTGCGCATGCATCGACATGCCGCTCGCTATGGCGCGGAATTGGTGAGTGGCGTCGTTCAGGGTATCGCGTCAACCGAGACAGGCTTCGTCGTAAATATGGGACCGCAGTCCGTCGAGGCGCGAACGCTATTGCTCGCTCAGGGCGTGACAAACCACAAACCAAGGTATGCGCAGGAGGTCCACGATCGCGCTGTTGCGCGCGGCCTTATTCGCTATTGCCCAGTCTGTGACGGGTTTGAAGTTCGCGGAAAGAACGTAGCCGTCCTGGGCTGTTCGGACCATGGCGCGGCCGAGGCACGCTTCATTCGTCGGTATAGCGATACCGTGACGCTCCTTACCCAAGACGTTTCGCAGCTTTCACGAAGCGATGAGGGGGATTTGGCCCGAAGCGGGATCGTGGTCCAACGCGCGCCCATTCAAACCCTAGCGGTTTGCGATGACTCTATCCTCGTGAGCCTGGCCGATGGCCCACTGCTCAGCTTCGACACCCTTTATGTCGCACTTGGAACTTCTCCCCGGTCGGAGTTGGCGCGCATGGCAGGTGCGGAGTTGAGCGCATCAGGTTGCATCATCGTCGATGAACATCAGCAAACGACGATTGATCGTCTTTTTGCGGCGGGAGACATTGTCGAAGGACTGGATCAAATCGCCGTAGCCGCCGGCCAAGCAGCCAAGGCGGCAACCGCAATTCACAATCGCTTATCGAGGTAGGCAATGCTGAAGAGGTAAAGAGTTCAGCAGAGCGCTTGCCCCCGATATGATCGCAGATCCCCAGATAGGGAAACGTCAACAAGGAGACGTACTTTGCCCGAGTCCAAATCCGCTAGCCATGCTCACGCCCATAGCTGCTGCGCAGGCGGCAAGGACCAGGGTGCCATAACGGTAATCGATCCGGTTTGCGGGATGACTGTAGATCCCGCGGTACCATCTCATCACGCCATCCATGCCGGGCACAGTTATCATTTCTGTAGCGCCAGTTGCCGATCCAAATTCGTGGCCGATCCCGAGCGCTATCTCAAACTGAAGGCGACCTTGCCGGAGATCTTGCCAGAGGGAGTGGTTTGGACCTGCCCCATGCATCCCGAGATTCGGCAGGATCATCCGGGTCCCTGTCCCATCTGCGGCATGGCGCTGGAACCGGAAACAATCACGATGGATGCTGGTCCGAGCGCAGAGCTCATCGACATGACTCGCCGGTTCTGGATCGCGCTTGCGCTAACCATCCCGGTCTTTTTTCTTGAGATGGGGGGACACTTGGTGCCGGCCATCCATCGGGCCGTGCCGGCGGTCGCTTCGGCCTGGGTTCAGTTCGCCTTGGCGACGCCAGTGGTGCTGTGGGCGGGCTGGCCGTTCTTTACGCGTGGCTGGGCCTCGCTCCGTACGCGCAATCTCAACATGTTCACGCTGATCGCCATGGGCACTGGGGTAGCCTTGGGCCTACAGCATTGTCGCGACGGCAGCGCCCGGCATCTTTCCCTCCGCATTCCGCGGAATGGGCGGGACCGTCGCAGTTTATTTCGAGGCAGCGGCCGTTATCACGGTGCTGGTTCTGCTCGGACAGGTTCTCGAGCTGCGCGCGCGGGAGCGAACGTCGGGCGCGATCAAGGCGCTGCTCAACCTCGCACCCAAGATGGCGCGGCGGATCGCGCAGGACGGCAGCGAGGAGGAAGTCCCGCTCGATCTGGTCGCCGTCGGCGATCGCCTGCGCGTGAGACCGGGTGAGAAAGTCCCGGTCGATGGCACGGTGTGCGATGGGAGATCGTCGCTTGATGAGTCGATGGTGACCGGGGAATCGATGCCCGTGACCAAAGCCCTGGGCGACAAGGTCATCGGGGGTACGCTCAATCAGAGCGGTGCGCTCGTCATCGAGGCCGAGAATGTCGGGCGCGACACCATGCTCGCGCGAATTGTGCAGATGGTGGCGGACGCCCAGCGATCGCGGGCCCCGATTCAGCGCTTGGCCGATCAGGTCGCAGGCTGGTTCGTTCCTACAGTTCTGGCTATCTCGGTATTGGCGTTCGCCATCTGGGGGGTCTGGGGGCCGGAGCCGCGCTTGGCGCATGGCCTCATCGCCGCCGTCGCCGTGCTGATCATCGCCTGTCCCTGTGCTCTCGGATTGGCAACGCCGATGTCGATCATGGTGGGCGTGGGCCGCGGCGCCGGGCTTGGTGTGCTGATCAAGAACGCCGAGGCGCTCGAACGGCTCGAGAAAGTCGATACGCTGGTGATCGACAAAACCGGGACTCTTACCGAAGGAAAACCGTCTGTGACCCGGATCGTGCCGGCCGCGAACCATGATCCGAACGAACTGCTGCGTCTCGCGGCGGCGGTCGAACAGGCGTCCGAACATCCGCTCGCGCGAGCAATCGTTGCGTCGGCCGAAGCGCAGGATGTGAGAATTCCGGCAGTATCGGACTTCGTCTCGCCGACGGGCAAGGGCGCGCAGGGTATAGTCGAAGGCAAGCGCATCCTGCTTGGGAATGCACGCTTCCTTAAAGGTGAAGGCGTCGATGTCGCACCACTGATGGATGAGGCCGAGACACTTCGCAGCGATGGCGCCACAGGAATCTTCATGGCCATCGATGGCGAGGTGGCGGGCGCCTTTGGGATCGCCGATCCGGTAAAGGCGACCACTGCCGAAGCCCTGACATTGCTTAGGGCCGAGGGTATCGCGGTCGTCATGCTGACTGGCGACAATCGCACCACCGCTGAGGCTGTGGCACGCAATCTCGGTATCGAGAAGGTTGAAGCCGAAGTGTTCCCGGACCAGAAAAGTGAGGTTGTCGAGCGGCTGAAGCGCGAAGGAAGGATTGTCGCGATGGCGGGCGATGGGGTCAACGATGCCCCGGCGCTCGCGGCGGCGGATGTAGGCATCGCGATGGGGTCGGGCACCGATGTCGCCATCGAGAGTGCGGGTGTGACCCTGCTGAAAGGCGATCTCACCGGCATCGTGCGGGCCCGGCGCCTCAGCGAGGCAACGATGGCCAACATCCGCCAGAACCTCTTCTTCGCCTTCGTGTACAACGCTGCTGGCGTTCCGATCGCTGCCGGATTGCTCTATCCGTTCTTCGGGATACTTTTGTCGCCCATCATCGCTGCGGCAGCGATGGCGCTGTCATCGGTCAGCGTGGTGAGCAATGCCCTCCGCCTCAACAGGGCACGCATATGAACAGGTTGAGCAACTGAAGGCGTAGTGAAATGCGCCCCTGACGGAATAGCACAATTCAGCGGCTGCGATCCTTGCTGGGTGGGGCTGGCGAGGGTGCTTCGCCAAGCCGCGTGTCCAGTGCGCTGCCCGTTCTGATGCGGTCGGCTACGAGTTGGCGGGTGGATTCCCCGATGGAAACGACCATACGTGCGCTTTCTCCGCGCTCGCGGGCAGTCTGCATGGCCGCATCGACAATGCCCTGTGCCGCTGCCAACCGGCTGTCGGCGATATTGCTTTCGGGCGAGTTCTTCAGGAACGCGGCGGCAAGTCGTTCCTGCCCGGGCGCGTGGCCAGGGGGCAGGATCGGTCGCTCCAGCGCGCGAACCGCACGCTGAAGCTGTACCGGCTGCTGGGCATTGATCTGCACACCCAAGGCCGCCCCGATCTCTCGCACGCGCTCCAGCGGCGTTTGCTCGGCGGAAATCACCGCATCGACCTGTCGCACCCCTAGATAGGTCAGGAGATGCGATTGATAGACCGGCCCCTTGGCATGTCGGACATAGGCCAATTCGGTGCGCGCGGCGGCAATCTTCTCTGACGGCGCATCCTGCCCGATCAGCGCCCTCAGACGCTCACCAGCCTGCTGGCGAGCGGGCGGAAGATACCGTTCCAGTTCCTCGCGCACCTTGTTCAAGGTGATGCGGTAACGCTGGGCTGTCGGAGGCGCGCGCTGGGGGAGCAAGGCGATCCCATGCGCGCCGATGCGCGCTTCCGGCGCAGCGTCACGCTGAACCGCAGCAGCAGCGAGCACGGATGCCATCGCGCGATGATCGCCCGTCAGGAAGCCATGTCGCGACGCATCCATCCAGAGTGTCTTATCGATCGAGGCGATGCGAATGGGATGGCCTGCCTCGCGCGCGATATGGGCGGCATGGTGGCGCATGGTGCGTCCATTGCCTTCGCGGAAAGGGTGAATGGCGTTGAGTTCGTTGATGTGGTTGCCAAGGCGGTCGAAAAACTCGTCACGTGCGATGCCGCGGAAGCCATTCTTCGCCGCCATGTCGGCGAACAGCTTTTCGAGTTCGCGGGCGATATAGAGGGGGGCGGCGAAGCTCGATCCGCCCTTCGCGATGATGACGCTGCGATCCTCGCCTGCCCAATCATACAGGTCCTGAAACAGATGCTTGTGTAGCGTTCGATAGCCATCGGCCGAACCGGGGAACGTCTGGCGAGCGACCTGTGCGCCGCGCGCCATCGTCAACCGACGCTCGGCTTCATTGAGCGTGGCATCGTCGGTAAGTCCAAGCCGGTTCCGCAATATGTCGGTGCCGGGATAGGTGTAAGGGTCGTCGGCCAATGTCAGCCTGCAACAGAGTGCATTCCCGGCTTGTAGAGGCCGAGAATGATCGAGGCCATCAGCGAGGGCGGGACGCCCTCGTCGAGCATTACGGCGAACATCGCATCGTCGCCATCGGTGGGCGTCATGTCCTCGATGACCAGATTGGCGCGCGCATCGGCAACGTCCTCTCGCCACAATGCGACCTGCTCGGGCGTGCCGCGCTCGAAGTCCATGCCTCGAACACGCTCGCGAAATACCTCAAGGTTGATCTGCGCCATCCCGTTCATCCTTTTCCCCGTTAACCCTACTCTGCCTATCGTGATTCCTCAACAAATCACTTGGTCGAGCGGTTGCGCAGCCGGGAAGATATGTCAGCCCCCCGGCTGCCGATCTGGACGGATAAGTTTCAGTATTCATTCGATAACATGATCGTCAGAACGCGCTTGGTGCGTTGCGCGTCCCACGGTGCATCACTGCCGAAGTCCAGATTTGGCTCATAATAGTCGATCTTCCAAAATACCGTCACCGCAACAGCCTCGTCATCCTCGGGCCGGTCCTGCGTCCAGTCACCCGATGCGAGGCGAAAAACCGCCCCGAAATCATGCTCACCATAAGGGTCATTGTTGTCGTCGAATTTCGAGAACCGCGCGATCAACGCCAATGCGGCGGAGCGGTCGGGATCGGGGAGAGCCTGAAACCCCATCGTGACATTGGCGATGGACGTAACGCCGGGAATAGCGCGCGCCGCATCGTTCAAGCGGCGGATGGCATCGGTTTGCTCGGGGGTCTGCATCACTGGTTCCTTTCATCTGGCATGGGCTGCAAGGCCACGGGCCGGGCAACCCTGCCGTTCCGGCGAGGAACAGGATGGGGAGGGAGGGCGAGAATCTGCCGCTGGCGCGGGCGAGCCGTCATAGCGCGGCCGAAAAACCCGCAGGGCTTCGGATGCCGCGCTTGGCGGATTACACGGGCGGCCGATTGTCGTTCGGGGACGAAAGGGCAGCGCCCTTGGCGTTCCCCCGCGACACGCAGATAGGGCGTGTCGTCTAGCGCATATCCTCGTAGCGCAGGCGCTTCCTCACCAACGGGATGTCCTGAAGATTTTTGACCACCCGGTTGTTGCCGCCCAGCTCGCGCCATTGCTTCTCGCGGGCGCGTGCAGCGACCAGCGAAAACTCCATGATATGGGCCACGGCCATCGCCGACTTGCCCATATCGAACAGCCGGTAACAGATTTCGACGCCGCGCGGGGTCAGGCAGCCGCTATGGTGGCGGTTGTCTGGCCAACGCGGGTCGAAAATGCCGACCAGCTCGCTGCCTTCAAGCGATAGTTCGGAATTGACCGCTGCAATCGCATCGATCCGCTTGTGAACGAGTTTGCGGATACGGCGGTCGAGGCGCTTCAGATCGTCGCGCAACACCCGCTCGGTAGCCTCGAAAAACAGGCTGCGCATACTTATCACGCCAACATAATGCTTCGCGATCTTCCGCTGCTCCAGCAGCCGCCGCATGGCCTTGAGGCGGTCCAGCGCCTCATAGTCGTATTGCTGCCGATCCGGCATGAAGGCGAGATGATCGCGGACCCAGGAATCTGGATTGAGATCGGCCGTCACCTGATCGAGATGGTGAGCGATGCTGTTTCGCCGGCCAATGAGTTTAACCATTTCGCGGCGCTCATCGGCTGTCAGCACGCCTTCCTTGACCAGCCAGTCGAAGGCCCGCTGGACTCTCTTGCGCTCGGGCACTTCCGGCGCGGGTTCGGTTGCCTCGTCATCGCTGCGCGAGAGCTTCCAGCGCTTTTGCGTATCAACGGTTTCGACGACGCTGCGCTTCAATTCCTCTGCGTGATAGATGACAAGGATCATTTCCAAAGCGCGGTGCCGGATCATGCAGCGCTCCAGTTCCGGCAACCGCCCGCGATACGGATCGGTGAAGTGGCGCTTCCGGCCCTCCCATTGCGGTGTTTCAGTATCCTTCATGGTTCAACCATGCTGCAAAACAGGGCGCGCGGCGAGCAACTCTAAACGTATCTCGCCCTTGCAGGCACAGGAATCCATCGGCAATTTTCGATAGATGTTGACCGGTTAAAACCCATCGGTTATTTGCGTTTAATGGAAACCGACTCTTCTCTCGCGATATTGGCGGCCCTGGGGCACCCCACTCGTCTCGACGCCTTTCGTCTGCTCGTTCGACATGAACCTGACGGGCTATCGACGGGCCAGCTCGTGGAAGCGTCGGGGCTGACACAAAGCACGTTTTCGACGCATCTCGCTGTGCTTGTGAAAGCCGGTCTGGTCCTGCCTGAGAAACGCGGGCGCCAACAAATCCAGCGCGCGAACATAAAGGCGCTGAAGGATCTCATGCTGTTTCTGGCGAAGGACTGCTGCCAGGGCCGCGCCGAGCTTTGCGAACCGCTGGTTGCCGAACTCACCTGCTGCTGAAGGATTTACCGTGACTGATAAGGTCTACAATGTGCTGTTCCTGTGTACCGGGAACAGCGCCCGCTCGATCCTGGGCGAAGCCCTCATGAACAAGCTCGGCGAAGGGCGTTTCCGGGCCTACAGCGCCGGGAGCCAGCCCAAGGGCGATGTGCATCCGATGGCGCTGTCCGTGCTGACCGGCCTCGGCTTCGACACTGCGGGGATGCGGTCGAAGAGCTGGGACGAATTTTCCGCGCCGGACGCCCCTAAATTCGATTTCATCTTTACCGTATGCGACAACGCCGCCGGTGAAACTTGCCCGGTCTGGATCGGGCATCCGCTCACGGCGCATTGGGGCATCGAAGACCCGGCAGCCGTAGAGGGCGAAGGCCAGCGCGAGGCATTCCTACAGGCACTGCGCTTCCTTCAGAACCGGATTTCGCTGTTCCTCGCCCTGCCGATCTCCAGCCTCGACGAAATGGCGATGCGTAGCAAACTCAAGGAAATCGGGCAGGCCGAAGGGGCCAGCGCCAAAGCGGGAGCCGTCAAGTGACCACCGACATCATCATCTATCACAATCCCGAATGCGGCACGTCGCGCAACGCGCTCGCCATGATCCGCAATGCGGGTGTCGAACCGCACGTGATCGAATATCTCAAGACGCCGCCCACACGCGCTTTGCTGGTCGAACTTATCGACCGCGCCGGAATGGCCCCGCGCGATCTCTTGCGCGAGAAGGGCACCCCCTATGCGGAGCTGGGCCTGAGCGACACGTCGCTGTCGAACGACGCGCTGGTGGACGCGATGATGGCGCATCCGATCCTCATCAACCGCCCCCTCGTTGTGTCACCGCTCGGTGTAAAACTCTGCCGTCCTTCCGAAGCGGTTCTTGATCTGTTGCCGACAGGCCAGCTCGGCGCATTCGCGAAAGAAGATGGCGAACAGGTCGTGGACGCCTTGGGCCAGCGTATCGCCTAATGCTGCCAGCAATTCTGATCTTCATCGCGACGATCGCGATCGTCATCTGGCAACCCAAGGGCCTCGGCATTGGGTGGAGCGCCATGGGCGGGGCGGTCGTGGCGCTGCTCGCCGGCGTTGTATCGCTTTCCGACGTGCCCGTGGTCTGGGGCATTGTCTGGAACGCGACGGGCGCCTTCGTCGCGATCATCGTCATCAGCCTGCTGCTGGATGAAGCCGGGTTCTTCGAATGGGCAGCGCTCCATGTCGCGCGCTGGGGCAAAGGCAATGGCCGCGTCCTGTTCGCCCTGGTCGTGCTGCTCGGCGCGGCGGTATCGTCCCTGTTCGCCAATGATGGCGCCGCCTTGATCCTGACCCCTATTGTTATCGCGATGCTGCGCGCGTTGGGCTATGGCGACAAGGCGACGCTGGCGTTCGTGATGGCCGCAGGCTTCATCGCGGACACCGCCAGTCTGCCGCTTGTCGTCTCGAACCTCGTCAACATCGTGTCGGCCGACTTCTTCAAGCTCGGCTTCGGCGAATATGCGAGCGTGATGGTGCCGGTGAATCTGGCAGCGATCGCCGCCACGCTCGGCGCGCTGATGCTGTTCTTCCGTCGTGACATACCGGCAAACTATGATGTCGCCGCGCTACGGGCGCCGCGGGCGGCGATCCGGGACGCTGCGACCTTCCGTGCAGGTTGGGTCGTCCTCGTGCTTCTTCTCGTCGGCTTCTTCCTGCTTGATCCGCTGGGCGTGCCAGTCAGCGCGGTTGCCGCTGCCGGCGCAATCCTGCTGCTCGCAATCGCGGCGAGGGGGCATGTGATCGAAACCCGCAAGGTGCTGCGCGGCGCGCCGTGGCAGGTCGTCATCTTCTCGCTTGGCATGTACCTCGTGGTCTATGGCCTGCGAAATGCAGGACTGACCGACCACCTGGCCGCGCTGCTCGATCGCACCGCGCAAGGCGGGGTATGGGGTGCCGCGCTGGGGACCGGAGTAATCGCTGCCGTCCTGTCATCCGTCATGAACAACATGCCGACGGTACTGGTGGGCGCGCTGTCGATCGACGCCACGCACGCCACCGGGGCGGTGAAGGAAGCGATGATCTACGCCAATGTGATCGGCTGCGATCTTGGCCCCAAGATCACACCCATCGGTTCGCTCGCCACCCTGTTGTGGCTCCATGTCCTGGGCCAAAAAAACATCAAGATCGGATGGGGATATTACTTCCGCGTGGGCGCGACGCTCACTGTGCCCATCCTCCTCATTACCCTTGCGGCGCTCGCGCTGCGTATTGGAATTGCCTGATGCCTATCCGCGACCTTCCCGATCCCGACACGCTGCCCGCGCTTGATCCGGCCTTTATCCACCACCGGCCAGCGGTAGGGCTGGGCGCACTCGATCCTGCCCCGCGCATTCTGCTGCTCTATGGCAGCCTTCGCGAACGGTCTTTCTCCCGTCTCGCGGTCGAGGAATCCGCGCGGCTTCTGCGCCTGTTTGGCGCGGAAACCCGCATTTTCGATCCATCGACGCTGCCGCTGCCCGACCAGATAGCGGGTGACGATCATCCCGCCGTTCACGAACTGCGCGAACTGGCGCTGTGGTCCGAGGGCCAGGTGTGGTGCAGCCCGGAGCGGCACGGTCAGATCACCGGCATCATGAAGGCGCAGATCGATCATCTGCCGCTGGAAATGAAGGGAATGCGCCCAACGCAGGGGCGCACGCTTGCGGTCATGCAGGTATCTGGCGGCTCACAGTCGTTCAACGCCGTGAACACGCTTCGCCTGCTCGGCCGCTGGATGCGAATGTTCACCATTCCCAACCAGTCATCCGTGGCGATGGCCTATAAGGAGTTTGACGAAGCAGGCCGCATGAAGCCTTCGAGCTATTACGACCGCATCGTCGATGTGATGGAGGAGCTGGTGCGCTTCACCATCCTGATGCGCCCGCACGCGGTTCAGCTCGTCGATCGCTACTCCGAGCGCAAGCAGCTCGGGGTGCCTGTCGATCCCGCCACCGATCACTCCGCTATCGCGATCTCCGGCAGATAGTGCTCCACGGCGATGGGGGGAGGGCGAACATCATGGCGGGAAGCCATCCAGATGCTCGCCATAGCCTTCGGAACGGCACGCGTGCTGGTCTTGGCTTTCTGCCTCCCCTTCGCGGCGATGCTGCCTTTCATCACCGAGGCCTCCTACGTCGCTCGACGAGTGTGGCGACCTCGCCATCGTCTCTGTCGAGATCCCCGCTCCCTTCGTCGCGTTGCTCACCATCGGCTTGGCCGCCCGATGCTTCATGAAGCCGGTTTTGTTGTGGGCCATTTTCAGGGTTGCGCCCGCGGCGGTCTGGATTGTCGGCATTGCCTGGGCGGTGGGAAGAAACTGATATTGACGCACTGGAAAATCGCTCGCCAGAATGAGGCCATGCTTTCTGCCTCGTCATGGTCGCCCGCATGAA
>NZ_JABXWS010000114.1:0-19032 GCF_015594425.1 Novosphingobium sp. HR1a | reverse complement strand
GTGAAGTCCCGCCCGGTCGCCGCGGTGATCGGCTTTAGCCTCCCGCAGCTCGCGATTCCGCTCGCACGCATGTTCCCACTATCCGCCATCGCGCCGCTCGGGTGGCAGGGGCTGCACTTGATCGAACTCGCAATGGCGCTGGCGGCGTGGGCGATGCTCAATCTCATGCCGCTTCCCCCGGTCGAACGCGGCAAGGTGTTCGAACCGCTGGACGCTGTGACAGTGATGCTCACGATCACCTCGATGCTGCTGATCTGCACCGTGTGTGCGCTCGGACGCTACTACTGGTGGACCGACGCAGCCTGGCTCGGCTGGGCGCTCGCCGCGGCTATTCCGATGCTGGCGCTGGCGCTTTTCATCGAGGATCGCCGTGAGCGGCCGCTTCTCCTTGTCCGGTGGTTCGGCACCAAGGAGATCGTGTTCTTCATCCTCGTGGCAATAGTCGTCAGGCTGGCGCTCAGCGAGCAGACCTACGCGGCGATCGGGCTGCTTACGCTGGGCGGGCTGACGAGCGATCAGCTGCATCCGCTTTTCGCCACCGTGATGGTGGCCATGGCGGCCGGCATTGCGACCGTCGCGCTGACGCTTCGGCCCGACCGGGTCGTCCCGACCATCATGGTTGCAGCCGTGATCATTGGTCTTGGGGCATGGCTCGACACCCATTCGACGAGCCTCACCCGCCCGCCGGAACTCTACCTCAGTCAGGCGCTGCTCGGCTTCGGCACCACGTTGTTCCTGGGGCCGGCGCTTCTTTTCGGGATAGGGCAGATCATCACCCGGGGTCCCAACTACCTCGTCAGCTTCATCGTCCTTTTCAGCACGACCCAGAACGTCGGGGGGCTCGCCGGATCAGCCTTGCTGAGCACCATCCAGGTGGGTCGGGCACGCGCGCACTCCGAGCGGTTGGCCGAGGCGCTATCGACTGGAGCCCCGGCCGTCGTCAAGAGGATCGCGACCTATGCGCACCTGCTGGAATCCCGTGTGACCGACCCGACCGCGTTGCGGCAGCAGGCCAACGGCCTGCTCGGCCAGGCACTGAGCGGACAGGCCAACGTTCTCGCCTTCAACGATGCATTCTGGGTCGTGACGATCCTCGCGTTTGGCATCGCGACCTTCATCGCCGGTATGACCTTGCTGGCGAGACTGCAGGCCGGGACCGCTCAGCCCGCACAGGTGACACCGTGACGGACGCCAGGACTCAGATGCCGGAAGCTGCGGCTCCACCAAGAGAGCTGGAAGCTCCGGCTGCTGCTCCGTCGTGGCAGCCCCCGCGCCAGAAGCCGTGGGTCACCGCTATCTTCGCTCTCGCGCTGCTCGCGGCAGTAGCGATCGTCCTTCAGGTGTGGGGGATCGGTCCGTTCACCGGGGGAGCGCAGAGCACCGACAACGCGCTCGTCCGTGGCCGCACCGTCGTCATCGCACCGCAGGTGAGCGGATACGTCAATCGGGTGCTTGTCCGCGACTACGACCGGGTCGATGCCGGCCAGCTCCTCGCGCTGATCGACGACGACATCTACCGCGCGCGAGTGGAGCAGGCGGAGGCGAACCTCGACGTCCAGATCGCCGCCCTGTCGAACAGCCAGCAGGCGCAGGCGGCCCGGAGCGCAGGCATCGCGGGGGAGGAGGCCGCGGCGGCGAATGCGTCCGCGCAGCTTCTGCGCGCCAAGGCGGACATGGCGCGCGCGCTCGATCTGGTGAGCGACGGTTCGATCTCGGTCCGGGAGCGAGATCAGACCGCCGCGGCCCTCGCGGAGGCTGAGGCCGGGCTTCGGCAGGCGACCGCGAAGTCGGACATCGCACGACAGGATCTCAAGACCGTGGAGGTCGGCCGGGGAGGGCTTGCGGCGCAGGTTCGCGTCGCAAGGGCGCAGCTGCGGCTCGCGCGGATCGATCTGCTCCATACCGTGATCCGAGCGCCCGAAGCTGGCCAATTGGGCGAGATCCATGTGCGGCGTGGACAGTTCGTCACCAACGGCACCTCGCTCCTCGAACTTGTTCCCGGTGATCGGTGGGTCATCGCGTTGTTCAAGGAGGCCCAGACGGACAGAGTCAGGATCGGCCAGCGGGCATCCATCACGGTCGATGCGCTTGGTGGACGCAAACTTGCCGGCACAGTGTCCAGCATCTCGCCGGCGACCGGTTGGGAGTTCGCGGTCCTGAAGCCGGACAACGCGACGGGCAACTTCGTGAAGGTGCCGCAGCGGCTCGGTGTCCTGATACGTTTCGATCCGGGTCAACCGTTGTTCCAGCGCCTGCGGCCCGGGATGTCGGTGAACGCCCGCGTCGAGCTTTCGGGCGCACCGTGAAGCGCGCGCTAGCCTCCTCTCTGCTGGTCCTCCTCGCGTCGTGTGCTGGGCCGCGGCCGGGCATGCCGTCTGGAAGTGCGGTCACGATCCCGACCAGTTGGCGCGATCAGTCGAGCGTCGCCAGCATGATCAACGCGGAATGGTGGCTGAGATTCGACGATCCCGTGCTGGACCGACTTGTCCGAAGCGCACTGGAGAGGAACACCGATCTCCTCGAGGCTGGGGCGAGGGTCGAGGAGGCGCGTGCCCAGTTCCGGTCGGCGGCAAGCCGCCTGTCGCCAACGATCGGGATCGATGGCAGGTCGGCAAGATCGCGAAGCGTCAACGCCTTCGGAATGGGCGTCGACCAGAGCCAGGCCGCCGGTGAGTTCACCATCAGCTACGAGGTAGACCTTTTTGGGCGCCTCTCAGCCACGTCCAATGCAAGCCGCAAGGCGTTCCTGGCCTCGGGGTTCGCGCGGGACGGCACTCGCATAACCCTCATTTCGACGGTCGTCTCCGGATACGCCCTGCTGCGTGGCCTGGACGAGCAACTCGCCATCGTGGAGGAGACGCTCAAGTCCCGAGAGGCGGAGCTGAATGTCATCAGGCGGCGGACCTCGTCCGGATACGGATCGGGACTTGAACTGAGACAGGCGGAGGCAGCATTCGAGGCGACGTCCCGGCTTATCCCTTCTACTCGTCGGTCGATCACGCAGCAGGAGAATGCGCTAAGCGTTCTCATAGGCGACATGCCCGGCACCATCGACCGGGGAGCCGATCTTCAGAAATTGCTGCGGATAGACATCCCCGGAGCTCTTCCTTCTGAGCTCGTCCGCATCCGCCCAGATGTGGCGCAGGCCGAGATGCGCTTGGCGTCGACGGACCGCAGCCTGGATGCTGCACGCGCGCAGTTCATGCCCAGTTTCCAACTGTCGGCTTCAGGCGGCACCGTCGCATCGACGCTGCTATCGGACCCCATCAGCCTGTTCTCGCTGGGTGGATCGGTGCTCGCGCCCCTGTTCAGGGGAGGTGAGCTGAGGGCTCAGGCGGATGCCGCGGCAGCACGACGCGATGCGGCCGCCTTCACCTATCGTGCCACCGTCCTGAAGGCTTTCGAGGAGGTGGAGAACGCGATGACCGTAGTTCGGCGCCTGAACGAGGAGGAGTCCGCGATCGAGCGGCAAATCGCCGCAGTGACGTCGTCCGTCGCACTGGCCCGCCGGCGCTATCGATCGGGATATGCGTCCTATCTCGAGCAGATCGATGCGGAACGCTCCCTACTGGAGATCCAGTTGCAGCGGGTGTCGATACGGTCCGCTCGCGCGACCACGGTCGTGGCGCTCTACCGTGGTCTCGGAGGCGGCTGGGAACGCGAGCCCACAGCCGGGCGGGGGGCGGGTCACGATTGAGCCGGGGGCATACCGGCGTATGGGGCGACGGGTCCCGGAGCGGGTGCTATTCCCAGAGAATTCCCGTCGCAACATTTGGCGCTGTTGCTGAACTGGGGGCTTGGAGGGTTTCGATGCTTCGGCGGACTCTTGCGCGGTACGTGACTGGATTGCGCTGCCGACAGATGCTGTCGTGTTTAGCGGAGCGGGCGAACGGCTCGCGAGCAGCGCGGTGCCAGGCGGCGTGTTAGGATCGTTCGGTCAATCGCCATCGCGTCTACGATCGCATCCTCACCCGCCGCAATTATCCAGCGACGGGATGGGCGTGGCGGCCATCGAGGTCGATCTGTCCGAGAGCCTCGCCTTGGCGGGATGGTCGGGGACGACAGCCGCGCAATGCCGCGATCGCGTGGCCGAAATCCTCGCCGCCGCCCACATCGTCGCGGTGAATGAGGCTGCCTGCTCGCTTCTCGGTTGGCCGGAGCACGCCGTCCGCATCATGACGCTGTCAGCGATCTGGCCAGAGGCCGCTCACGACGCGTTCTGCGGCCTGCTTGAGGCGCTGCGTTCCCCCGATCGCATCGAGCGGCGCATAAGCCGTCTTCGGACATTCGAAGGGGAGCTGGTCCCCGTCGTCATCACAGTTCGACAGGTCGATCTGGATGCAGGGCTGGGACGGCTGGTAGTGCAATGCACGGACATGCGCGGCCTGGAACTGGCGGACGAGGCCATGCCGGATGCGATCGTCAAGCAGCGCACGCTCTTCAGGAATCTGCCGCTGGGGCTGTGCAGGGTCAACGGAGACCGTCTTACCGAGCTCTATGCGGAAGCCGGCGTCGGACCCGCAACCGATCTCCAATCCTTCCTTCGCTCTCATCCGGACGTCAGGGAGCGGGCTGCGGAGGCGTGCATCATCGACGACGTCAATCCGGAGGCGGTCAGGATCCTGGGCGCTGCCTCGGCCGACGAACTGGTGGGGCGATCGGTGGCCTTTGCCTGGCGCGCCAGACCCGACAGCTTCGTCCAGACCTTGATCGCGGGGATGGAGGCTCGCAGCTATGAGTGCGAGACTAGGTTGAACACGCTGGATGGTGAGACGCGGGATGTGATTCTTGCGAGCGCGTCCGTCCGAGAGAGTGGGAGCCGGGTATCCATAATCGGCATGGTGGACATCGCGGACCGCGTTGCCGCGCAGGCCGACCTCATACGTCTGCAGGCGCAGTTCGCCCAATCCTACCGTCTTTCCCTCCTCAGTGAACTCTGCACCTGGTTGTCGCACGAGATCAGCCAGCCTCTATCTGCGATTGCCATGTTGGCATCGACCGGCCGGCGCTGGTTGGATCAACCACAACCTCGGATCGACGAGGCCATAACGGCCTTCGATCGTGTCTCGTCGGCGACGGTGCGGTCCCATGGCATCGTCGACCGTCTGAGACGTATGGCGCAGAACCATACGCCAAATCTGAGCACCGAGCCCCTTCGCCGGGTCGTAGGCGACGCTCTCAAGCTGATCGAGGGTGAGGCGAGGGCGGCGTGCGTCTCCATAGGACTGGATGTCGACGGAGCCTGCGATCTTGTGCTGATCGACCGGGCCCAGATCGGTCAGGTGGTGGTCAACCTCGTCGTCAACGCGATCGAGGCTCTCGAGCGATCGGGCGCGACGGAGAGAAGGGTGAGCGTATCACTCACGGCTGCCGACGGTTTCGCTCGCTGCGCGGTCAGCGACAGCGGCCCCGGTCTGGCGCAATCCCACGTCGCTTCGTTGTTTGCCGCGCAGGATGCCGGATCTGCCGGCCGGACGGGCTTCGGTCTGACAATGAGCCGGTCGATCGTGGCGTTACACCGGGGCACCATGGCTATCGAGGCCAGTTCATCTCTGCCCGGGGCGTGCGTTTGGTTCCAGCTGCCGGTCGCTGCGTCGTAAGGGCGGCAGACTGCCAGTCCTCGCAGGAGAAGTGATCTGCCGTGGGATCGGATGCGGCTCCACGTCCGATCCTTGCGCTTACGAATATTGTCGCAGCGAAGCGCCACCACCGCGGATGGCTGGGTCCGGGTGGTGACGCGACGATTTGGGTAGAGGTGGTAGCGTCTAAGCGCTTTGACGTCCGCGCGCGCATTCCCACAGGAACCATCCGCGTCGCTCGCCCTCGTCGGTCCACACTTCAAGCAGGCTCGCCGTGGCGATGTCCGCGTGTTCGTCGCAGAGTTCGTGGACGCGGCGCATCTCGGCCACCACCTGCTTGTTGTCGCCGTGGAGCTCGGCGAGCATGTCCTGCGGATCAACAAAGAGCTCGTTGTTGTCGAGCAGCCGCTGGCGACCGGCTATGTCGGAGATCGACCTGATCGTCTGACCCCCGATCTTCCGTGCGCGTTCCGCGATCGGATCGGTCATCGCGAAGATCTCGGTCGCCTGCTCGTCGAGCAGGAGGTGATAGTCCCGGAAGCTCGGACCGCTCATGTGCCAATGGAAGTTCTTGGTCTTGAGGTAGAGCGCGAACACGTCCGCGAGGAGCGCGCTGAGCGCGGCGGAGATGTCGCGTGTGGCCTGTTCGCCAAGATCACTCGGGGTTCCGAGGAAGCGACCGGCTTCGATCTCTCCTGATGTCTGCTTCATGTGCGGTGCTCCTGCATAGGGGGCCGCCACCGATCGAGGGCGGCGAGGTGGATTGTGGTTTCATCCCTTCGGATAGGTCGAGAAGCACCTGGGTAGATATCATACGGTGGTGTGGCGGAAACCGACCAACGTCGCGTGGCTGCATCATGCGGCGTGCGGCCCATACGATCGTATGCGGAGGGCAGACCGAAGGGGAAATAGGCCCGGGCACATGGATCGGTATCCTCAGATCGAACGACGCACACCGGTTCTTGGGGGCCGGCATCGTCGAACGCGAACCAGTAGACAGGAGCTGAGAATGGCAACGGCAGCGAAGCCCAACGACAAACCATTGCCCGTCCCCAAGTGCGATTTCTACATGATCGAAGGGGTGCTCGACGCGAGCGAGGCGGCGATCATCGAGAAGGTCAGGACCTTCATGCACGATCGCGTGGCTCCCATCATCAACGACTACTGGGTGCGCGACGCCTTTCCATTTGAACTCATCGAGCCGTTGAAGAAGCTCGGCCTGGGCACCATTGGCCTGGAGAACAGCACGCCGCAGTTCCGCGGCATGCTGATCATGGAGATGTGCCGCGTCGACGCCTCGTTCGCGACCTTCTTCGGCGTGCATCACGACCTGGCGATGGGATCGATCGCGATGCTCGGCTCGGAGGAGCAGCGGGATCGTTGGATCCCGAAGATGGCATCGTTGGAAATCATCGGCTGCTTCGCGCTCACCGAGCCACTCGTGGGTTCCGGATCTGGTGGCGGGCTCACCACAACCGCCAAGCGCGAGGGTGACGAGTGGGTCCTCAACGGCGAGAAGAAATGGATCGGCAACGCGCCGTGGTGCGACGTCTCGGTCGTCTGGGCGCGCGATGTCGAGGATGGCCAGGTCAAGGGCTTCCTCGTCGAGAACAAGTCCACTCCCGGCTTCACGGTCGAGAAGATCGAGAAAAAGATGGCGCTGAAGGTGGTTCAGAACGGCCACATCACGATGACCGACTGCCGCGTCCCGGACGCGAACCACCTGAAGGGCGCCAGTACCTTCCGTGACACCGCGAAGGTCCTGCGCGAGACACGGTCCGGTGTGGGCTGGATGGCGACTGGCGTGCAGATGGGGGCCTACGAAAACGCAGTGCGCTATGCCCAGCAGCGCCAGCAGTTTGGCAAGCCAATCGGCTCGTTCCAGCTTTTGCAGGAACTGATCGCCAAGATGCTGGCCAATCTCACCGCCTGCCAGTCGATGATGCTGCGGCTCGCCGAGATTGAGCAGCTGAGGTCACGCTGGTGGAGATGGCCGACCGGCCTCTTCCCGGCAGCCCGGAGACGATGTCGACCTATGCCCGTCTGACGCTCGAGGCTTATGGTGTGGTCCTGCGCTTCGGCGTCGAGGTTTCGGCGGTGGCTGCTGGACGTGTAACGCTTGCCGATGGCTCCGGTCTCGCGGCTGACATGATCGTTTGGGTATCGGGGATAAAGGGCCCCGGTGTGCTGCGTTCCATTCCCGGCCTGATGTTCGACAGAGGCGATCGGATCAAGGTCGATCCGACGCTGCGCGTGGTGGGTGCGCAGGACCGGCCGATAGACGGCCTATTTGCCATAGGGGACTGTGCGGCTTGCTATCCGGAGGGCTCCGAGCGACCGATCCCGGCCACCGCGCAGGCTGCACACCAGCAGGCGGCTCATCTGGCGCGCTCGCTTCGACGGGACACGACAGGGGCTAATCGGGCGCCGTTCGATTATTGCTATCTCGGCACGCTCGTCTCCTTCGGTGCAGACGTGATCGGCGACCTGCCCATTCCATACGGCCGGTGCATAGGACTGTCGGGATTGGCCGCGCGGAGCGCATACGACGCGCTCTACCGAGGCCACCTCGCGATCTGCATCGGTTGGCTGAGGACGACGCTTCTGGCGCTGTCCAACAGGATGCGCCGCCGGGCGAAGCCCAAGATCAAATTGCGCTGGTAGCCGTCAGCTTCGAACGGCACCAAGGCGGAAGGAGGGATCCTCCATACCACCGTATGGGTCGAACCGGCGCGCGACGGGTGGCAACCCTGTGGAGACGGACTGCCTCATGGTCCGCTGTCGGCATGGTCGAGTCCGTCCGCAGCTCCCCATGGCGCGCAGTTGACCGATCCAATCAGTCCGGGAGCCCACCATGTCTGACCTGCTCGACTTCGCCATCAAGGCACATGGCGGCCTCGACCGCTTCAGCAAGTTCAACTTTCTCACCGCGCGCCTTCGGCAGGGCGGTGCCTTATGGGCGCTGAAGGGCCAGGAAGTGACCCTTCGGGACGCGAACGTGAAGGTGGACCTGCACAAGGAATGGGCGACGCACTGGCCGTTCTCCCCGACCACGCATCATTCGATATTCACGCCGGGCAAGGTGCTGATCGAAGACGACGCCGGGCGTGTCGTCGAGGAACTCGTTGATCCGCGTCCGACCTTCGCGGGTTTCGAGCTGGAGACGCCTTGGAGTCTGCCGCAGCTCGGCTACTTCGCCGGCTACGCGATGTGGAACTACCTCACGGCTCCGTTCCTCCTGGCGCGCCCGGGTGTTCTCGCGGTAGAGGTCGATCCGTGGAGCGAAGGGGGGGAGACGTGGCGCCGCCTGCGCGTGGAGTTCCCCAACGCCATCGCGACCCATAGTCGCATCCAGCACTATTATTTCGACGAGAACGGTCTCCTGCGTCGTCACGACTACGAAGTCGAGATCCAGGGAAACAACTCCGCCGCGCACTATCTGACCGGCCCGGTGGTCGTGGACGGCATCACCCTGTACTCGAACATGCGTATCGTGCCGAACACCCCTGACAACGTGCCCATGTCGGAGCCCGAACTCGTCACAATCGAGCTGTCCGACTACAAGTTCGACTAGGCTGATGGGTCTGACATTTTGGGTTTGGGCGCGGCTGCCTGGGCCAGTCGCGTCGTGCGGGATGCGGTGATGGAAACCGCGATCCTTTCCGCACTCGCGCCGGTGATCCTGCTGCTTTCGCTTGGGGTCTTCGCCGCGATCGCGGCGCGGATGATGGGCCTCAGCGCGATCGTTGGTTATCTGGCCATCGGCATTGCGCTCTCCGCGACCGGCGTCGTGCCTTTGACGGAGACACTGCGGCTCCTCGCCGAGCTGGGCGTGGTCCTGCTCCTGTTCGACATTGGCCTCCACTTCTCAATCGGACATCTGCGGGAGAGGGCCTCTGACATATTCGGCATGGGCTCGGCGCAGGTCGTCATCGCGTCGGCCGGGCTGGGCGTGATCGGACTGGCCTTCGGATTGCCGCCGATGGCGGCGTTCGTGGTCGGGGCGACGTTGTCGTTATCCTCCACCGCCGTTGTGATCCGGATCATCGTCGAGCGGCATCAGCAGGGATGCCCGGTCGGGATCACGACGACGTCGATCCTGGTGTTTCAGGACATCGCGGCGATCTTCATCCTTATCTTCGCCACGGCACTGGATTCCGGTCGTGCGGTGGGGTTGGAGGTTGTATTGGCGATCGGGAAGGCGCTTGGGGCGTTCGGGGTTGCCGTCATCTGCGCCAGATATCTGGTCCTTCCTTTGTTCGAGCTCATCGCGCGCAACCGCAACGAGGAGATGTTCACCGCTGTCGCGTTGCTGATCGCCCTCGCGACCGGCTGGGCCACCGGTTCGCTCGGCCTCTCGCTTACGCTCGGTGCCTTCCTTGGCGGAATGATGGTTTCGGAGACGCCGTATCGGGCGATCATCCAGTCTGAGATCAAGCCGTTCCGTGGACTGCTCCTGGGCTTCTTCTTCATCTCCGTGGGAATGTCGCTGGACGTCGCGACGCTGTTGAGGGTGTGGCCGGAGGTGCTGGTCGTTGCCGCCATCATCATCGGCGCGAAGGTACTGTTGAACGCGACTGCGAGCTTGCTCTTCAGATGGTCCGTGCCTGGCTCGACGCAGCTCGGGTTCCTGCTGGCTCAGGGGTCCGAATTCGCGTTCGTCATCCTGAGCCTTCCGCCGATGCGCGCCCTGGTCGGGGAAGCGAGAAGCTCAGTCCTCATCGCCGCCGTCGCGCTCACGCTCGCGGTGGCGCCTAGCCTGGCAGAGGCGGGGAGGGCCGTCGCGGGACGACTGCGTCGGGTGCGTGGTGCTCGTGCACAGGCAGAGTTAATCCCCCGCGAATTGGTCGAGCCTGTTCTGATCGTGGGCATGGGCGAGCGAGGCCGCACCATCGCTGACGGGTTGAACGCCTTTGGGATCGGCTTTGCGGCCATCGAGGAGAATCCTCAGTTGCTGCGGGAGGCGGTGGCGGATGGCTACGAGGTCATCTTTGGCGACCTCGCAGATTCGAGGCTCTGGGAGCCGGTTGCGATGGGAGGCCGGCAGATCAGCGTTCTCACCACGCCTTCGTTGGATCTTTCAACTGGCCTGACGCCGATGGCGCGTCGCTTCTTCCCCGACCTGACGCGCATCGCGATCGTAGATGGGCCAGAGCAAGCAGAGGATTTCGCCTCTGTCGGTCTGTCACCCGTGATAGATAATGCTGCACCTCTCGGGTTGCAGGCGGCGAGAGCGGTGCTCGACCGTCTCGGGATTTCTCCAAGTGATGTTGACGCATGGGCGGAGCGGCAATCTGGGCAATCTACTCCGCTTTTGGCGACTGCGTAGGTAGATGGACGATAAACGAATATCCGGTCTGGAAGAAAGGTCGCGGTCATATCTGATGCTCACGCGGCGTCGGTTCCGACCCATTTTTGACGTTCAGCCGCCAAAATTCGACGCCCAGGTGCGGACCGGCAGTTATTCGTCGTCGAAGGTCGCGCTTAATGCAGTGACGGTCTCGTTCGCGAAAGGGTTCGAGGCGTTCGGAATGAAGGTCAACGCGGTCGAGCCCGGGCATGTTCGGACCGACCTCAACGGCAATTCAGCCTTTATCACGCCGGAGGAATGGGCCGTCATCGCAATCAAACTGGCGTTGATCGAGCAGGATGGCCCAACGGGTGGATTCTCCGGTAGCCACGGTCGACAACCTTGGTAACGGCTCGCCAACCGAAGCGTTGATAGTCTCCCCGGATCTGCCGGCTCGCCGTCGGCAGATTCATTTGATCTCCAAAGTCCGCCCTCACCGATTGGCGCGGCGTGCTCTGAGGCGGGCGCCGATCGGTCAGTAACCGGCCGTGGCGACCTGTGAGGCGGCAGTTCGCCGTTCGTCCTGGGGTGTGAGTGCGGCGAGCGTCTCACGGACGATCGACAACCCGCCCTCGACATCCTGCGGCTTGATGTCGAGGTAGAAGACCGCGCGCACGGCGTTTGGCCCCGAGGGAAGCATATGGAGGCCACGACGATGGGCTTCCTCGACGAAGGCGCCCGCATCGCAATCGCGCAGTTGGAACCGCACGATGTTCGTCTCGACACTCGCCGGATCGATCATGATGCGGTCGAGATCAGCCAGCCCATCGGCAAAGCCCCGGGCGAGCGCATGCACCTCGGCCAATCGCCCGCGATGGTGGGTGAGCGCGTGTAGTGCTCCCGCCGCAATGATGCCGGCCTGTCGGAAACCCCCACCGATCTGCTGCTTGAAGCGACGTGCGCGAGTGATGAAGTCCTTGCCGCCGACGAGACAGGAGCCGACGGGAGCGCCAAGCGCCTTGGAGAAGCAGACGCTGATCGAATCGAAGGGGGCTGCATAGTCCGCCTCGCTGATTCCGGTCGCGGCGGTGGCGTGCCACAGGCGGGCACCATCGAGATGCAAGGAGAGGCCAAGCTCGCGGCCCGTTCGGGTGACGGCCCTCAGTTGCTCCAGCGGCCAGACCGCGCCGCCGCCGATATTATGGGTATTCTCCAGGCACAGCAGTCGCACGGGCGCCGGGATGGTGGTGGGGAAGAAGGGATGCGCGCTGGCGACCGCCGCCTCCACGTCAGCCGGCGTGAATATCCCGCGCACACCCGGCAGGAGCCGGGGCAACACGCCTGAGAATGCCGCCGGCGCCCCGCCTTCCAGGATGTAGACATGGGCGTTCTGATCAAACAGCACGGCATCGCCGGGCTCGGTATGCGCGCGGATGCCGACCTGGTTGGTCATCGTGCCGGTGGGCATATAGACCGCATCCTCCTTGCCCAGCAGTTCTGCCGTCGCGTGTTCCAGCGCCTTGACGGTAGGATCGTCGCCATAGACGTCGTCGCCGACCTCGGCATGGGCCATGGCGGCGCGCATTTCGGGCGTCGGGCGGCTGCAGGTATCGCTACGCAGATCGATCATGCGGAGGCTCCTTACTGTTGGGCGCTATCGTAAAGTGCGGCTGGGCTTGAGATGGGCATCCATCCAGTCGGCAATGTCGCCGACGACCTTGGGCTCGATGCCGTAATAGCCGTGGGGCGACAGCGAGCCGCAGTCATTGCCGTCCCGGTCGATGCCGCCCGAGACAAGCAGGACACGGACGTCGGGGCTCGCGGTCATCGCCGCACCGATCTTCGGCGCGTTCGCGGGCGGCGCGACATTGCAGTGATCGTCGCGATTGGCGACGACGAGCGCCGGCACGCGAACTCTGCCGGGATCCGCGTCGAGCACGGTCTCGCCGCTGCCGCCCATGACCGACACGGACTCGGTCAGCACGACACCGTTAATGCTTCCGGGTGTGGCGTGCGCTGCGCCGTTCATCGCCGCGATCGAGCCCTGGCTGGTGCCGAGCAGGAAGACCGGTGCGCGTACCTGACCATGCGCAAAGCGCACGAGATCTTCTACGAGCTGCCCATAGCTTGGCGAACTGCGTACGCCCCGCAGATTCTGGTCAGCGATGGTGTCGGGTATGAGGACGGCATAGCCACGCGCATTCCACGCCGCCCGCGTACGGATGACGAAATTATGGTCGCGCTTGAGATCGCCATCGCGTTCGATGCCGACATTTCCGGCGCCGCCGGGCAACATCACGATGGTTCCGCGCGGGTTGCCAGGCGCACTCCACAGCACTCGCTGCTTCACACCGCTACTCAACGGCAAATCGATCGCCTGATCCGCCGCGACCGATTGCCCCGAAGCGCCGGCAACGAGCACGGAGCCGAGCATGTAAAAGATGATGCGTTTGGTCCAGCGGGGGAGCATCGGCGATCCTCTTCAGGCTGCCACAAAGGCATGGGAACGCTCGGCTTCGCCCGCTTTGCGCTTGGCTTCGTGAATCGAGAGGCGCGCATAGGCAGCGGACAGAAGCGGGTATGCGCTCTGGTTACGGACACGGGCCAGCATATCGCCGATGATCGGTTCATGCTCGATCGGACGCTGGGTAAGCATGTTGCGATAGAGAGATGATGTCTGCTTGGAAGTTGGATCACCCAACGTCCGCGCCAGAGTATCGAGCGCAGCCGGCCTTGGGGGCGTGCCGATCTCGACCAGCGCCCAATGTGCTTCTTTGAGCAATTCCTGGATCGCCCAGGCACCGTGAGGATCTGCGTTGATCTCTCCGACATTGCCGCCCAGCAGGCTGTTGGCCGCGCCGAGGGCGACCATCATCAGCCACTTTTCAGCAATCTCTTTATGGATGACCGGAGAAACCCTCACCGCCACACCCTCGATGGCGAGGCAAGACCGGACCGCCTCCAGATCCCTGCTGTCATCACCGGTCCAAGGACCGATCGCGATCTCTGCAATGGGAGCGAGTTCGACGATCCGCCCCCTATCGTCGAGCGTGGTGACGCATTTGACGACGCTGCCGAGGACTGCGTCTCCATAAGCTTCCCGCAGAGGGTCGAAATGGCGCACGCCGTTCAGGGACGAGATGATGACGCTCACCGGCCCGATCGCGGAGCGGATCTCCGCGATGGCGTCGGCCACGGCATGGCCCGGCACGGCGAGAAAGATGATGTCAAAGGGTGAGCGGATGTCGGCTGCGACGATAGCCTGCGGCCGAGTCCGCATCTCCCGGCCTTCCCGCACAAGGGTCAGACCGGATTGGGCCATCGCATCCCTGCGCGCTTCTCGAGCGAGAAACGTGATATCGCAACCGGCCGCGGACCAGAGGCCCCCGAAATAGCCGCCAACGGCACCAGCTCCCACGACCAAGATACGCAACACTCGTCTCCTCAGAATGGGTCAGGCGGCTTGCAGCTTCGCCGCCTGACCCTGCCGCAGAGTCAGGAGTAGCACGCCAGCAGCGATGACACCCATCACGC
The DNA here is from genome assembly GCF_015594425.1 of Novosphingobium sp. HR1a. Lineage (NCBI taxonomy): Bacteria > Pseudomonadati > Pseudomonadota > Alphaproteobacteria > Sphingomonadales > Sphingomonadaceae > Novosphingobium > Novosphingobium sp. HR1a. Next base: position 4,629 of record NZ_JABXWS010000114.1, on the reverse strand, counting down.
CGGCTGCCAGGAAAGCGGGGAGATAAGTACCGCTCTGCTCACGGATCACGCCAGCGCCGAAGGCGGCAAAGGCCGCGCCAAGCTGGTGCCCGGTCTGGATCCAGCCAAACACGATCGGCGCCTCCTGCTCCCCGAAGGCCTCGTTCGCGAGCTTGACGGTCGGCGGCACCGTGGCGATCCAGTCCAGCCCGTAGAAAACCGCGAAGACGCCAAGGCTCATCGTGTCGAAGCTCAGGAAGGGCAGCGCCATCAGCGAAAGCCCGCGCAGACCGTAATAGACGATCAGCAGCACGCGCGGATTGTAGCGGTCGGTGAGCCATCCCGACGCTGTGGTGCCGAACAGGTCGAAGAAGCCCATGGTCGAGAGCAGGCCGGCCGCCGCCACGGGCGCAACACCGTGATCGCCGCAGAAGGCGATCATGTGGGTGCCCACCAGTCCGTTGGTCGTCAAACCGCAAACGAAGAAGGTCCCGAACAGCAGCCAGAAGACGGGGCGCCGCGCAGCGCTGAGCAGCACGCTGATAGCGAGACCTGCCGTGCGTGCCTGCTTTGGCGATGCCGGCGGAGCGCTGTCCGGCCGCTCCCCGAACCGGCGCGTGCCGATATCGCCGGGATGCTCCGGCAGCACCAGCGCAACGATCGGCACGAGAATGAGGCAGGCGAGGCTCACGGCCATGACGACTGGCCGCCAGGCTCCCTGATTGGACAGCCAGGCAAGGAATGGCAGGAAGATCAGCGATCCCGTTGCCGTGCTGGCGCTGAGAAGGCCCATGATGAGTCCCTGCCGCGTGGCAAACCAGCGATTGACCACGGCAGCGCCGAGCACGGAGGCCACTGCCCCGCTTCCAATACCGGACATCACGCCCCAGCTCAGAACATACTGCCAGGGAACGCGCATCCAGAGGCTGGCGAAGGTCGATACCGCCATCAGCATCAGGCCGGCCAGCATCGTCCGCCGAATTCCGAAGGACATCATGAACGCCGCCGCGAAAGGACCGACGAGACCATACAAAAAGATGCCGATCGCAGCGGCGAAGGAGATGGTCGCCCGGTCCCAGCCGAAATTGAGTTGGAGCGGCATCATTAGGACGCCCGGCGTGGCGCGAAGCCCCGCAGAGACAAGCAGTGCGAAGAAGGTTACGCCGACGATCAGGACGATATGAACGCGCGAGGATACTATGCCTGTCCGATGCAGCATGCGGCTCATTGCATCGCCTCCTGCGATATCGTCACCAGGTCCTGCAGCGCGGCTTCCGTAGCGGCCCAGCGCTCCAGGCCGAATTTCTCGACGAGCTGTCGCTGAGCCGCCTGCCATGCATCCGTAGAGTTCTTGACCGCGTGATGGCCCTTATCGGTCAGCCGGACGGTCTTGGCCCGTCCTTGGCCATCTTCAAGCGTAACCCAGCCTTCGCGTTCGAGAGGCTTTAGCGCGCGATAGAGCGTGGTGCGATCCATCACGAGAAGGTGAGCGAGATCCATCAGGGGTATTGGTTCGCGTCGCGCGATATTCCAGAGCACTGCGAACTGCGCGAGCGAAAGGCCGGTATCCTCCATCACCTCGTCATAGAAGCGAGTGACTGCACGCGATGCCTTGCGCAGGGCGTTGCAGGCGCAACTCAAATCAGCAATGGAAAACGAATCATGATGCATATGCATCTTTTGTATTAGCCGATGCCGCTGGTCAACTCCAACCGCACCATTTCTCATCAGCGCATCGAGTGGAGCTACAAAACTGCGCACCGAATGGCCGCTCTCGAGACGATGCGAAAAATGCAAAAGCATCACATCTGCGCGGGTGTGGCGCGCGTCGCAGTCAGATCTGGAACGGCCGCTATAGCTGAGGGGATCGCCAAGCGGCCGGGAAGCAATCGACCAAATCTGCGTGTATGCGGTAGGGCGAGACATCCTTCATCAACGTCCGGATCTAGCGGATAGCGTTGAAGAAGCCGATCTTCGCTAGGTGCTGGGATCGAAGCGGGAATGGGCTGAATGACGTTCTGGCCTTCAACCTGTTGCTAGTTGAGCCTTCATCGGCAGAAGCTTGGCCATCTTGCGGAGGTTCTGAGCGGTAGCGGCGAGGAGAAACTCGTCTTTTGCTCCATTTGGTCCACGCAGGCGCAACCGGTCCATCTTCAGTATGCGCTTGAGATGCGCGAACAGCATCTCGACCTTCTTTCGTTCCCGACGTGAAGTGACATAGGCGTCGGTCAGCGCCAGATCACGGGCGAGATCGCGAGCGCCTTCATGGACTGAACGCAGGATTTTGCGGACGGGCTGGCCCGGGCAGCAGTCCGGCTTGAGCGCGCAAGCGTCACAATCGGCTTTGGACGCGCGATATCGCATGAAGCCATCCTGATCGACGCCGGAGCGCGCTGTTGCGAAGTTGCGATGCTGCCGCTTCAGATCCTTTTCCCCCGGGCAGACATAGACATCGCGCTTATGCTCGAAGCGGAAGGCGGGTCGCTGGAAGCTGCCGGTGCGCCTGTTGCTATGATCAAAGACCGGGATATGCGGCTCTATCCCTTTCTCGTGGACCAGCCACGCTAGGTTTTCTGCAGAGCCGTAGGCGGTGTCCGCCGCCAGTCGCGCAGGCCAGACTTCGAACCTGTCCTGGACGCGATCGATCATCCGCCGTGCCGCAGACAACTCAGCCTGACGCACCGCCGTGCTCGCTTCCACATCCATGATCACGGCATTCTTCAGGTCGATCAGATAATTGGTGCAGTAGGCGAAGAACGCCTGACCGCCCTTGGCGCTGGTCCAGCGCGCGGCAGGATCGGCAGGCGACAAGAACTTCGGGACGACAGGCGTCGCGGCACCAAACGCGGCATCGTCGAGCACCGCCAGATATTCGTTCACAGCATGGTTGGTCGCTTCCGGCGGCAAGGGCTCACCGCCGCGGACCCCGCGCTGGCGATTAGCATCGGCTGCGATCAGGCTCGCATCGACGGCAAAGCCTTCACCGCCGACCAGCCCCTCTGCCATGCAGCGCTCCACCGTTGTCTCGAATAGCTTGCGCAACAGATCACTGTCGCGGAACCGGCCATGGCGGTTCTTGGAAAACGTCGAGTGGTTAGGCACATCGCCTTCCAGTCCCAATCTGCAAAACCAGCGATAGGCCAGATTGAGGTGTACCTCGTCGCACAACCGGCGTTCCGAGCGGATCCCCATGCAGTAGCCGATGAGCAACATCCGGATCATCAGTTCCGGGTCAATCGAAGGACGACCTGTCTCGCTGTAATAGGGTTGCAAATGCTCGCGGATGCCGGACAGATCGACGAACCTGTCAATCGATCGCAGCAGATGACCTGCCGGTACGTGCCGCTCTAGGTTGAAGCTGTAAAACAGCGCATCCTGCGCCACCGTCCGCTCGCCCATCATCGGCCTGTCTCCGTCCCGCAAGAACAGTGAATCAGACCCCGAAGACTACTTCAAGCCGGAGTTTTTCAACACTATCAGCGCATAGCGGTCGCCCAGCAGAGCGTGCCGGAATGGCGCATTCGTCCGACGACGCGGCATTTAGCACTCGACAAAGCCGACCCTTGTCGGACGCCCAGGCGAAGATTTGCCGCTCTCAAGTGCGGACCGACAGCTGAGGTGGTGCCGGTTTTTCGGACAGGATGTTAAGCTACTCCCGATCTGATGGATTGGTACGGGAATGAAGACGACGAGGAAGCGCTACAGCGCGGATTTCAAGGCGAAGGTGGCGCTGGAGGCGATCCGGGGCGACCTGACGCTGGCAGAGTTGGCTGCCAAGCATGGCGTGCACCATACGATGATCGCATCGTGGAAGCGGCAGGCCATCGAAGGAATGGCGAGCAGCTTTTCTGGAGCCGGAGATGTGGCCAAGGCTGTCAGCGAGAGCGAGGTCGAGAAGTTGCACGCCAAGATCGGGCAACTGGTCGTGGAGCGGGATTTTTTAGCGAAAGCCTTCGGTCGATGAGCGTGGACCGGAGGCGGGCGATGGTCGGACCTGCTCACCATCGCCTGTCAATCTCGGCGCAGTGTCGCCTGCTGCGGATCAGCCGCTCGTCCTATTACTATGCGCCGGTGCCGGAGACCGATGAGACGCTGGCACTGATGACGGTGATCGACGCGACGTTCCTGGACTGCCCGTGGTATGGCAGCCGCCAGATGGCGCGGCACTTGCGGCGTGCCGGACACGAGATCGGTCGTCGTCGGGCACGGCGGTTGATGGCGAAGATGGGCCTGACGCCGATCTACCAGCGTCCCCGTACGAGCGATCCGCATCCGCAGCACCGGGTCTATCCGTATCTGCTGCGCAAGCTGGCGATCGAGCGGCCCAACCACGTCTGGTGCGCCGACGTGACGTACATCCCCATGCGCCGGGGCTTCCTCTATCTGGTGGCGATCATGGATTGGGCGACCCGGAAGGTTTTGGCCTGGCGGTTGTCGAATACCATGGATGCCGGCTTCTGCGTCGCGGCACTGGAAGAGGCGCTGGCCCTGTTCGGCAAGCCGGAAATCTTCAACACCGATCAAGGTAGCCAGTTCACCAGCTTCGCCTTCACCAGCGTGCTACGCGAGGCCGAAGTCCGCATCAGCATGGACGGTCGGGGACGGTGGATGGACAACGTCTTCATCGAGCGACTCTGGCGCTCCCTGAAG